>JAZUAZ010000265.1:0-4799 GCA_045638245.1 Acutalibacteraceae bacterium
TCCTACGGTCTGAGCGACGAGGTAAAGGCTCTGAGCAGAGTACGTCTTTCAATGAGCAAAATGACCTTCCCCCATCAGCTTGCACGTATTATGCTTCTTGAACAGCTTTACAGAGCCTCTCAGATTTCCGCAGGCACAAAATATCACAAATAAAACAGATTATTTTAAAAAATATTTCTCATATTTTCGCACTTTAACTATTGATTTTGGAACAACGCTTATGCTATAATCCATTGGCGTTAAAAAAGGACATTATTTTAAAATTTTGGAGGATTCAGAAAATGGAATTTTTCGGCATGACACTTTTCGGTACCCTCGATGGCGGCGCACTTATGGCAGTTGCTGCAGTAGCTTTCGTAGTGGGTCTGATCGCAATCATCAAGGGCGGCGACTGGTTCGTTGATTCAGCAGCATGGTTTGCTGAGGCAACAGGTATTCCCAAGTTCGTTGTAGGTGCAACAGTTGTTTCCTTCGCAACAACTCTTCCTGAGCTTCTCGTTTCAGTAAGAGCTGCCATGAACGGCTCAGCTCAGCTTGCAATCGGTAACGCAGTAGGCTCAGTTACTGCAAACACAACTCTTATCATGGGCGTTTCCCTCGTAGCTATGGCAGGCGTTATCAAAAGAAAGAGCTTCTCTCTCAAGGGCGGACTTCTTCTCGGTGCGGCAGTTGCTCTTACAGCACTTTCAATGAGTGGCGCACTTCCCACCTGGTCAGCATTCATTCTTTGGGCAATCTTCCTTGTATTTATGATAAGCAACCTTATCGAAGGTAAAAAGGCTGCTGAAAGTGACGAGATTGACTCCTACGAAAAGAAGGAAATCCCCTCAAAGATTCTCTTCTTCGTGCTCGGCACTGCAGGTATCGTACTCGGTGCAGAATTCCTTGTAGGCTCAGGTCAGACTATCGCTAAGGGCTTCGGTATCAGTGAAGCAATCATCGGTTTTACAGTTATCGCTCTTGGTACATCACTTCCTGAGTTCGTTACAACAATCACCGCTATCAAAAAGAAGGAATCAGGTCTTTCAGTCGGTAACATCATCGGTGCAAACATCATCGACCTTACACTTATTCTTCCCGTTTGTGCAATCATCGGCGGTGAATCACTCCCCGTAACAAGCACAAACCTTTCCTTCGACTTCCCCGTTTGTATTGCCGCTTGCGCAGTTGCAGTTGTACCCACAATCATTCAGGGTCGCTTCAAGAAGTGGCAGGGCTTTGCTCTCTTAGGCATCTATGTTGCATATATGGCTCTTCTCGTACTTAACGAGTTTGGCATTATAGCTCTCGGCGGCGCAACCGCAACAGATGCAGTTGCAGCAATTATCCCTGTTTTATAATTAAATCCTCAGAAATACTTAAAGCAAAAAACTGTCGGAACCTGACTTCCGACAGTTTTTTATTGCTGATTTACACTGAAAGCTTTTCCTCTTTCGCCTTCACAAGTTCCTTCTTTTCCTTGTATCTCAGGAAAAGATACAAGCCTATCATAACGGGGATAATACCGCCGATGGCACAGATCATATCGGTCAGTGTGTCGAAGAGAGAGTCAATACCGAAGCCGTCAAGACCCTTGTCGTAAATACCGAGATCCTCAAAGACGGTTTTGCTGAAGTTTTCACTGGGTCCGCCGTAAAGCTTTACAAAGAAGGGATCCTGCTTTACGGGATTGTTTTCAGGCATACGGTAGGCCATATTGCCTGACTCGGGCCAGAAGTAGTCGATGATGAATTCATAAACCTCCCAGATTACTATAGCAAAGAAGGAGAAGCCCGTAGCGTTGAGGGTTCTGAGAAGAGGAGAAACCTTGTCGCCATTTCTCAGGAAGGGAGTTATAAGCTCGTTGCCGATAAGAAGAGCAACGGAGCCCATCATAACATGCAGGAACTTATCCCAGCTCGTAACGGTGTAGGACCAGTTGAAGCCGTGGCTGAGGAAGGATGCAAAAACAATGATGAAGTTTATCCAGCTCTGGCAACGGAAGGGTATTTTTGTAACAACTCTCTTGAAGGGAATAAGTATTCTCACAAGAGGGATAGCAAAGGTTGCGATAAGATTGAGGGTCATAATAAGTACGGTAACACTGCCGGGGCCGTTAAGCTTCAGACGGTAAATGAGCATAACCGTCTGACCGATTCGCAGTACCCACCAGAAGATGTATTCGGGTAAGGTGATACCTTCACGCAGAGCCTTGATTTCACTCTTTATAAAGCCTACAATACCGCCGTAGCGTACCTTTTCTTCCTTGGGGGCGGGAACAATACCGTTCTTTTTATCCTTTGCCTTAAGGTAGAAGTAAAGGAAGATTATTGCGGGAATTGCACCGACAACGGCACAGAGCATATCGATAACAGTATCAAACACTGCAGCAAAGCCTGTTTCAAAATTTGCACTTCTGCCGCCGAAAAGCATAAGGAAAAAGGGGTCGCGGTCAGGGTCAATATTGTATGCCATGTTTGTTGATTGGGGCCAGTTATAGTCAACGATGAATTCGTAAACCTCCCAGGCGACGATTGCAAAAAAGGAAAAGCCGATTGCTGTGAGTATTCTGAAGCCGTTTGAAGCACGGTCACCTTTTCTCATGAGAGGCTCTGCAATTTCGTTGCCTATGAGAAGAAGGAAAAAGCCTGCCATTACATGAAGGGTTTTGTCCCAGCTTGTAACATCGTGGTTGAAATTGAAGCCGTGACTGAGAAAAGAGGCAAAAACTATAAGCATATTAAGCCATGTCTGGCACCTGAAAGGCAGTTTTGTGAAAAACGCCTTCGGAAAAAGCAGAAGCCTCATAAGAGGTACTGCGAAGGTAGCAAGAAGGTTGAGGGAAAGCATAAGCACAACCAGAGAGCCCGGATCCTCATTGTTACGGTAAATGAGGCAGGCTATCATACCTAAGCGCAATACCCACCAGAATATGTATTCGAATATATTCAGCTCTTTTTTCATAGCCGCTATTTCGTTTTTGAAAAAGCCTTTTATCTTATTCAATGTTATCATCCTTTCTTAAAAAGCAATATGATAATAGCACATATACCTGCTTTAATAAATAAAGTGTTACAACATTGTAACGGCGATGAAAAAAATGACATAAAAGAAAAAAGTTGGTATATTTACGGGCATAAATTTCTGTTGAGTTTTTTTCTTTTATATGGTATAATACAAGACAAAGTATTTTCAGGGAGGTTTCCATGAAGAAGAATAAACTAAGCAGAAAAGAGCTTAAATATTATGCAAGAATGGCGGCAGAAGCTTACGTAAATGATCCCGTACATTCCTATGCTACAAAAAATGAGAAAATCCGAAAGAAATATATCTATCATTTTATGATGGAGCGTCTTTCTACCTCAAACCGTGAGGATATTATATACGAGGACGAAGAAAAGAGAGGCATCTGTGTATGGCGCGATGCTCACAACGAATATAATATGTTCGACTTTATGCTCTGTCCCAACTGGGTATTTCTTTGTGTGTATCTTCCCAACACAATAAAGACCCTTATGGCATACAGCCATCTTGATGTAAAGGTTTTTCCCGAAAACACAAAGATAATTTCACCTGTTTTCACCGATGTGAATCATCAGGGCAAGGGTATAGCCTCAAAGCTGATAAAGCAAGGCATAAATGACCTTACGGCGCAGGGCTACAAGCTCGGTCTTGAGGCTCAGAGGGAAGATAACGTTAAGTTTTACGAAAAGCTCGGTTTTAAGGTTATAAAGCACGAGTATTTTGAAAGAGAAAAAATGCACAGCTATTACATGATGTATGAAGCTGAATAAAAATTCCCCTGACCGATGGCTTCGGGCAAGGGAATAAAGGTTTCGGCTTTGTTTATGCTTCGCCTAAGTCCGCTTCGGGGATATCAACCTGCAGGTTATCACGGGCAAGATCGTTGTCGATTTCAGGATAAGCGTCTGAAATTGGTTTATCAATACTGCTCATAGATATGGGATCGGTATGATATACCTTGAGCGCTGACGTGTCGGCAGGCTCTATTATGGGATTTGCTTTTGCCTTTGAGTTTTTTGCTTTCCCCTGAATTTCATGAACGGGAGGCTCTTTTTTCTTCTTCCTTTCGGGAAATTCTTCGGGACGTTTCATACCCTGTTTAGCCATATTATCACCTCGTAATAAGTATTACCCTCATCAGGTCTGTTAAACATAAATCAGGAATACTTAAAACAAGATAAAAACAATAAAAGATACCGTAATAAACAAGGAGAATATTCTATGAAAATAACAAATGATATTTATTACATCGGAGTCAATGACCGCGAAATCGACCTCTTCGAGGGTCAGTACGTTGTGCCTGAGGGAATGGCGTATAATTCATACTTGATTGTTGACGAAAAAACTGCGGTAACGGATACCGTTGATGCCCGCTTCGCCGATGAATGGCTCGGTAATATAAAAGCAGTACTCGGCGACAAGGCGCCCGATTATCTTATTGTTCATCACATGGAGCCTGACCACAGCTCAAGCCTTAAGGCTTTCTGGGAAGCTTATCCCGATACCGTAATCGTAGGCAATGCAAAGACCTTCGGTATGATAAAGGCATTTTTCGGTGAGACTTCAAACGAAACCCTCACCGTAAAGGACGGAGATACTCTTTCTCTCGGAAAGCACGAGCTTACCTTTGTTTTTGCTCCCATGGTGCACTGGCCTGAGGTTATGCTCAGCTTTGACAGTACCGATAAGGTGCTTTTCTCAGCCGATGCCTTCGGTAAATTCGGCGCACTTGATGCTGACGAGGACTGGGCTTGTGAGGCAAGACGCTATTATTTCGGCATCGTAGGAAAATACGG
>JAZUAZ010000266.1:0-7160 GCA_045638245.1 Acutalibacteraceae bacterium
GACAGTGACCTTAAAAAGGTTGACGGCTATATCGGCTTTCATCCCAACGACAACACCGCATTTTTATGGCTTAAGTTTGAGGACCTTATAAAGTTCATTAAGTCAAGAGGCAATGATATTTACTATATCAACGTGTAAAAAAGGGGCTGTAAAAACAGCCCCTTTTAAGTAGTCAGTAGCCGGTAGTCAGTAGTTACACGCTGACGAAAGTGTAAGCGACGGGTGCTACCCGCGAAAAAATAAAAACCGTTATAAAGCTTTATTTGTGCTTTATAACGGTTTTTATAGTTATATTTCTTTGTTTGCGGGAGTTATAATCCGAAGCTTAGCGGCAGAAACTCCTTCAAGGTGTATACCCTTACCTTGTCATCATTTCTTCCGAGAATAATCTTAAAATCACCGTCGCAGAATTCACTCATAACCTGACGGCACACTCCGCAAGGTGAGCAGAATGAGACAAAATCAAGATTTTTTCCACCGACTATTGCAATAGCGGAAAACTCTCTTTCGCCTTCACTTACCGCCTTGAAAAAAGCAGTTCTTTCAGCGCAGTTTGTAGGGGAGTAAGCGGCGTGTTCTATATTACAGCCCCTATACACCTTACCTCTTTTTGTGAGAAGTGCGGCGCCGACGGTAAAGGCTGAATATGGGGCGTAGGCGCTTTCTGCGGCTCTTTTTGCTTCGGCTATGAGTTCACGGTCGGTCATATTAAAACTCCTTTATAATGCTGTTTATGAAGCTTTCACCGCTGAGACTGTTTTCTGCAGTGAAAACATCTGCAACGGTTTTTCCTATATCGGCAAAGCTTTCTCTTGTGCCGATATTTTTTGTTTTTATGTCCTTAGAATAAATCAGAAGGGGAGTATACTCTCTCGAGTGGTCGGTACTCGGTGTGAGAGGGTCGCAGCCGTGGTCGGCGGTGATGATAAGAAGGTCATCCTTCTTCATCTGAGGGATAAATCCACCGAGCCACGTATCAAATTCTGTAAGTGCTTTTGCATAACCCTCCACATCGTTTCTGTGGCCGTAAACCATATCGAAATCAACGAGGTTTGCAAAGCAAAGACCGGTGAAATCACTTTCGAGAGCCTCTTTTATTTTTTTCATACCGTCGGTATTTGATGCGGTCGGTATAGCCTTCTTAAGTCCCTTGCCTGCAAAAATATCGTAAATTTTACCGATGGGTATAACATCGTATCCTTCTTTGCTCAGCACATCGAGAAGGGTTTCTTCGGGAGGTACAAGCGAGAAGTCGTGTCTTTTTGCAGTTCTTCTGAAGTTGGGATACTCACCCTCAAATGGACGTGCAATAACTCTTCCCACAGCGTGGTCACCCGTGAGAATTTCTCTTGCAATACGGCAGTATTCATACAGAACTTCAACAGGAACCTCGTTTTCGTGGGCGGCAATCTGAAAGACACTGTCCGCCGAGGTGTAAACTATCAGTGCACCGGTTTCGAGATGCTCTTTTCCATAATCTCTTATAACATCAGTACCCGAATAAGGTTTGTTACATATAACCTTTCTGCCTGTTCTTTTTTCGAATTCATTTATTATCTCATCGGGGAAGCCGTCGGGGTAGGTCGGGAAAGGCTTATGAGATACAAGACCGCAGATTTCCCAGTGCCCCGTAGTTGTATCCTTGCCCTTGCTTTTTTCCCTGCATCTTCCGTAAGCACCGATGATGGAGCTCTCCTTCTCACCGCAGTCGACACCGTCAATATTGAAAAGTCCGAGCCTTTTAAGATTCGGCAGAGTACACTCGTTAACTGTCATACAGCTTTTAAGAGTGTTGCTGCCCTCATCACCGTACTGTGCGGCATCAGGCAGTTCACCGATGCCCACACTGTCGAGTACAACGAGAAAAACCCGCTTATATTTCATAGTATCACTTATCCGTTCTTATTGCCGTTTCAAGGGCAATTTTTATCATATCAGTAAAGGTGTTCTGTCTTTCCTCTGCACTGCAGCCTTCGCCCGTGAAGGGAAGGTCGGAGACAGTACAGATTGCAAGAGCCTTCTTTCTGCAGTGTATAGCTGTAAGATAAAGTGCAGCAGCCTCCATTTCAACTGCAAGGGAGCCGGCTTTTGCCCACTTTTTAAGACTTTCGCTATCCGCATCGTAGAAGGTGTCTGAGGAAAGCAGATTTCCTACCTTGAGGTTTATTCCCATTTCCTTTGCCGAGGTAACCGCAGCGGTGAGAAGCTCATATGAGCAGGTGGGAGCAATACTGCCGTTTACACCATACTGACTACCGAAGGCTGAGTTGGTATTTGCCCCGATACCTGCAACAATATCACGAAGCTCTATGCCTTCACCGATACCGCCTGCAGAGCCGACACGGATAATATTTTCAACACCGAAAAGTGTATAAAGCTCATAGGAATAAATGCCGATTGAGGGCATACCCATACCGCTTGCCATAACTGAAACGGGATGTCCCTTATACGTTCCCGTATAGCCGTGAATGCCTCTTACATTGTTGATAAGCACTGCATCCTCGAGAAAGGTTTCGGCAATCATCTTTGCTCTTAAGGGGTCACCGGGCATAAGCACGGTTTCAGCGAAGGAATAACCCTCCTTTAAATTTATGTGGGGAGTTGAAACTGACATAATATCACCTTAATATCCTGAAGAAAATTCGTTTTTTACTATTTTTACGATTCTGCTTGTGCCGAGCCTTGAAGCACCGAGCTTAATCATAGCTTCGGCATCCTCGAGGCTGCTTATACCGCCTGCTGCCTTTATTGCAAGGTGAGGCTCAACGTTTTCGCTGAAAAGAGCAATATCCTCTCTTGTAGCACCCGCAGTGGAAAAGCCTGTTGAGGTCTTGATAAAGTCTGCGCCTGAAAGAGAAACTATCTGGCACATCTTTTTCTTTTCCTCGTCGGTAAGAAGGCAGGTTTCGATGATAACCTTGAGAGTTCTGCCCATACAGGCATTTTTAACTGCCTTGATTTCATTAAGAAGCTCAGCATATCTCTTATCCTTGAGCATACCGAGGTTTATGACCATATCTATTTCGTCAGCGCCCTTGGCAACGGCATCTGTTGCCTCAAAGCACTTTACCTCAGTTGTATTGTAGCCGTTGGGAAAGCCGATAACGGTACATATCTTTATTCTGTCACCGACATAGCTTTTTGCAAGGCTTACGTATGACGGCGGAATACATACACTTGCACAGCCGTACTTTATACCGTCATCGCATATTGCCTTTATTTCATCTGCGGTAGCGGTCTGCGAAAGAAGAGTATGGTCAACCTTTGAAAGAATATCTGTTATCTGCATATTATTGCCTCCGTACTTTTATTATGTTTATTTTAATATTACCTTTTATAAATGAAAATGTCAAATAAATTTAAAATATATCTATTGTAAAAATATATGTTCTAGTTTATTATAGATACAAAGAAAAAGGAGGAAGAAAATATGCTTGTTACAAGAGAAACCAAAATTGCGGATATTATCCGCACCCCCGCAGGTCACGATATTCTTATGAAGGCTCTTTATGCTGCGGGTCTTGACGGTGGTGTGCTCAAAAAAGGACCTCTTTCAAAGCTTACCCTCGGTAAGGTACAGAAGCTCAGCTGCGGAGCAATAGGGGACGACGTTATTGATTCAATCCTCAATATACTCAACATAGAGCAGAGTACACCCCTTGAGGATGATGCACCTGTTGAGAAAAAGTGGTGGAAGGAGGCTGTTTTCTATCAGATTTATCCCCGCTCCTTCAAGGATTCTGACGGTGACGGCATCGGTGACATCAGAGGCATCATTGAAAAGCTTGACTATCTCAAGAGCCTCGGCGTAGATGCGGTGTGGTGCAGTCCTATGTATGATTCTCCCAACGACGATAACGGCTACGATATAAGAGATTACCGTAAGATTATGGAAGAATTCGGCACTATGGAGGATTTTGACGAGCTTCTTTGTGAAATGCATAAGCGTGATATGAAGCTTATTATGGACCTCGTTATCAACCATAGCTCCGACGAGCACGAATGGTTCCGTTCATCAGTCAGTGACCCTGATTCTCCCTATAAGGATTATTACATCTGGCGTGACGGCAAGGGTGACAACCCTCCCAACAACTGGGATTCAATCTTCAGCGGCTCCGCGTGGAATTATTATCCCGAGCGTAAGCAGTGGGCACTTCATCTTTTCTCAAAAAAGCAGATGGACTTCAACTGGGAAAACGAAAGCCTCAGAAAAGATCTTTACGAAATGGTAAACTGGTGGCTTGATAAGGGTGTTGACGGCTTCCGCCTTGACGTTATCAGCTTTATTTCAAAGGCTGACGGACTTCCCGAGGGTAATGAACTTGTAGGTTCTCTTATGGGCGTCAAGGGTGTCGAACATTACTTCTACGGTCCGAGGCTTCACAAGTACCTCAACGAAATGGCTGAAGCAACCTTCAATAAGTACGATGCCTTTACTGTAGGTGAATGTCAGGGTACGGGTATAGAAATGAGCAAGCTTATGACAGGCGACTACCGCAAGGAGCTCAGCACCGTATTTGCCTTTGACCACATCGAAAACCCGGGTAAGAAGCGTTTTTCAAAGTATAAATATGACCTTCGCCCTATGGCTAAGGAAATCGTAAAATGGCAGCTCAATTACGGCAATCATTGCTGGCCCACCGTATTCTTTGAAAATCACGATACAACAAGAATGGCAAGTAAGGTCTGCCCCGAGGGCTATTACAGAGACGAGCTGAGTAAGCTTCTCGGTCTTATGCAGATGACCTTCAAGGGCTGCCCCTTCATATATCAGGGACAGGAAATCGGTATGCCCAACGGTGACTTCAAGGATATGAGTGAGATAAGAGACGTTGAGGCAATCAATCTCTTCAATGAGTGCAAGGAAAAGGGCGGCGATTTAGCTGAAACCAAGGAGAATATCTTTGTCGGCAGCCGTGATAACGGCAGAACCCCTATGTGCTGGGATACAACTGCAAATGCAGGCTTCACAAGCGGCACGCCCTGGATTAAGACAATCGACGATTACAGCAAAATTAACGTTGAAGCTCAGGATAAAAAGGAAGACTCGGTACTTAACTTCTACCGTCAGATGACAAAGCTCAGACACGAGCACAAGACGCTTGTTTACGGCAATTTCAGACTCGCAACAAAGAAGTGGAAGAATGTTCTTACCTATTACCGAACAGGCGAAGGTGAAACCTTCTTCATTGAACTCAACCTTACCGATAAGCAGGCTAAAAAGACTGTCTGCACCAACGGCTTTGAGCTTGTTATTTCAAACGTAAGCGGCAGAAAGGCAGATACACTTGCACCCTTCGAGGCGAATGTGTACCTTGTTAAATAAGTTATAATATTATAATTCACCCGATATAAATGTATCGGGTGATATTTTATGAAAAAAATAATTGCACTGCTTATTGTGTTGTCTCTTTCGGTGAGCTTTTGTGCCTGCAGTAAGGATAGCTTTATGGATTTAGCCGCCTTTACTGAATATTATAACAGAGTAAGCACAACGGGAAGCTTATCTGTTGAGGACTATACGGTAACCGGGAGTGAGTGCAGTGTTATTCTGGGTGAGTATCTTCTTACCCTTGAAACGAAAGAAAACGGAGAGGTTGAGGGTATACGCCTTACAGCGGCAAAGGTCATTGAAAGCGGTGAAAGGTATATTATAAGTGATGAAGAGGCAAAGAACTTTTCTTATATTGCAACGGATATCCTTCAGGCATATACGGTGTTTTCACGTCAGGAATGCGAAGATATAATAAATCAGCTTTCTCTTTCGGATTCCCGTACTCTCAACGGTCAGGGTGAGCTTACGCTGACAAAGGGCGACTGGCTTATAGTTTACTATTCATTGGAAATCGGATGTGTTTTTATGGTTTATAATATTCATCTTCACCCAACGGAAAAGACAGAAAAGCCCGTCAGTAAGCCCTTCTTCGGTCACACTGCAAACACAAGAGCAGAGGAACAAAAGCTTTATTGAATGTACAGTTTCCAACATCATAATTAGGCCCTTAAATAAAAAACGCTTCTTCCGTTTTACGGGTGAAGCGTTTACTCGTTTATTTGCGGGGAGTTCTTTTTACTTTGGTCTTATTGCCTTTTTCGTCAACTATGTAGGTGTTTTCGAGCTGTCCTACAAGGCTTGCCTTGAAAGAGTCAATGTATTCTCTTCTGAGAATATCTCTTTCCTTAAGCTCCTCCTCGGTGAGACCCTCGGGGGTTTTTGCCTTTCTTGCAAGCTCATTTATTCTGTCGATTTTTTCCTGAGTCATTATTTTTCCTCCTCCCATTTTTTCCATTCCTCGGGGCAGTATCCGAGGGTTGCTTTTTTGCCGTTTCTTACAATCGGAGTTTTGAAAAGCTCCTGATTTTCTAAAAGCTTTTCCTCTTTAGCTTCCTCTGATGCAAGATATTTTATGAATGATTGCTCGTACTTTTTGCTCTTTTCGTTGACAAGGTCCTCGAGTGAGCATCTGAGTGCGGTTTTTATTGACTTGTACTCACCCTTGCTCATACCGAATTTTGCAACGTCAATCATTTGAAATTTGATTCTGCGTTCTTTGAAATAACGCTCTGCTTTCTTTGTGTCAAAGCATTTTGCTTTGCCGAAAATTTGTATGTTCATATCAGCCTTCCTTATTGTCGAGGGTTTTCATCGAACGCTTTGCGTTAAGCTCGGAAAGCATATCCTCACGGAATTTACCGTGAACATTGAACAGAAGCAGTGAGAAGCCGTAACCGAATCTTGCAATTGCGGGAGCAAGACAGAAAATAGCCCAGATACCTTGAAGAATTGACGGATCTGTATGCGGAACAATGTTACCGGCAATATCCTTAATAGGTGTATAGTGAATAAATTCAAGAACAAGACCTGAAAGTGCACCGATAAGTGTACCTGAAAGCTTGGTAACGTAACCCTGAACTGCGTTTACAAGACCTTCGTTTCTTACACCCGATTTCCATTCGAGATAATCGTAAACATCGCCCTGAAGTACGGGTCCGCAAACACCCATAAGGCAGTTGGGCAGACCGCATACTGTAAGCATAAACGTAACAAATGCAAGGTTTACAGCGTTGAATTCATCCCCGAAGGGTGTATATCCGCAGAAATAAAGAGTAGTATATGCGATACCTGAGAAAATACCGCCGTATGCAGCACACTTTCTTGC
>JAZUAZ010000267.1:0-3363 GCA_045638245.1 Acutalibacteraceae bacterium
GACAACAGTAGCAGAAACAACTGTTGCAGACACAACTGTAGCTGAATAATCAAAAACAAACAACGAAAAGGCAGTAGTTATGGTTACATAATTACTGTTCTTTTATTTTATGTGCCGAATACGGTACCACAAGGAGCGTACTGTAATTCCTTTGTTTCTGTGTAAAGCGCAAATCCGCATAAAAAAAGCACCCTCTCGGGTGCTTTTTCTTATTTATTCTGTGCCTTGTAGTAATTCATAAGGCATCCCTCGAGGATGATTGTCTTTTCCTCCTCGGTAAGACCCTTGACGTAAAGAGTGATGTCCTCAACACCGTTTTTGGTGATAACCTTGGCGGGGATTTCCTCCTTGCCTGTCTTGATGGCGTGTCTGATGCCGGGTACGAAAATATAATCACCGTGGGAGTAGTTGAATTCTCTGTCCTTATCAATTGTAAAGGGGAGAATACCCCAGTTGATGCAGTTGCTTCTGTAGCGCTTGGTTGCGAATTCGTAGCAGATATTTGCAAAGCCGCCGAGCACCTTCTGGCAGGAAGCAGCCTGCTCTCTTGCTGAGCCGTCACCGGGCTTGGATGCGAATACACATGAGCCGAACTGAGTGTGCTCTGCTATTCTTTCAGGAATTGTTGTGACCTTTGCAAGTGCCTCGAGTACCTCTGTGCTTGAATTGTCTGCGCGGCGCTTTGCTTCTTCAGCGGCAACAGCCTTTGCACGGGGTACGTAATCGGGCTCGCGTCTTGAAAGGGCAAACTCAGCGAGCTTGAGGGGATTTGAACGGTAGGAGGATGTTTCACCTGAGGGGATAAGCTCGTCGGTGGTGGTAACATCGTCGTGAATTACGCAGGCTAATTTGAGAAGAAGGTTATCGGAAAGCTCGTACATAGCGGGCCAGTCTGTGATGTTGGGACCTAATTTAAGCTCGTACTCACTGTCAGCCTTGCCGAAGCCCTGATATACTCTCTTTTCGTATACGCCCTTGTCGAAGGTGTATTCCTTATTGTATTCGGGAATCTCAACGTCGGTTGCGGCGGTGAGTACGCCCTTATTGAGTGCGGTTGCGGCGATTGAGCGTGCATCAACGAGTGCAACACTGGCAAGCTGACCGTCACCGGGCTTACTGCCTTCTCTGTTGGGGAAGTTACGTGTTGTGTGTCTGATTGAAAGACCGTTGTTTGCAGGTACGTCACCTGCACCGAAGCAGGGACCGCAGAAGCAGGGCTTGAAGAGTGCGCCCGCCTCAAGAAGCTTTGCCTGTACGCCGTTTCTGATAAGTGCAAGGTTTACGGGCACGCTTGAGGGATATACTGAAAGGCTGAAGTAGCCGTCGCCTGTGCTCTTGCCGTCAAGAATTGAAGCGGCCTCGCAGATGTTTTCGAACATACCGCCCGCACAGCCTGCGATGATACCCTGGTCGATATAGATTTTGCCGTCGCGTACCTTGTCGCGAAGCTTAAAGTCAACCTTATCGCCGAACTGAGCCTTTGCAGCCTTTTCAACCTCAAAAAGAATATCGGGATTCTGCTGAAGCTCGTGAATTGTATATGCATTCGAGGGGTGGAAGGGAAGTGCAATCATGCTTTCGAGCTTACTGAGGTCGATTCTGATTGCCATATCATAATAAGCCACATCCTCGGGCATAAGCTTTTTGTAATCGTCGGGTCTTGCGTGGATTGTATAGAAATCCTTAACCTTATCGTCTGTTTCCCAGATTGATGAAAGACAAGCGGTTTCAGTTGTCATAACGTCGATGCCGATACGGAAATCCATTGAGAGGTTTTCAACGCCGGGACCTACAAATTCGAGCACCTTGTTTGTAACAAGAGCATCCTTGAATACTGCGCCGCAAAGAGCGATAGCAACGTCGTGAGGACCTACGCCCGCCTTGGGAGCATTCTCAAGGTAAACGAGCACAACCTCGGGAGGATTAACGTCCCAGGTGTTTTTAAGAAGCTGCTTTGCAAGCTCGGGGCCGCCCTCACCTACACCCATAGTACCAAGTGCACCGTAACGGGTATGGCTGTCAGAGCCGAGAAGCATATTGCCGCACTTTGACATCATTTCACGTGCGTACTGATGAATAACTGCCTGATTAGCGGGTACATAGATACCGCCGTACTTCTTAGCGGCAGAAAGACCGAATACGTGGTCATCCTCGTTGATGGTACCGCCGACTGCACAAAGGGAGTTATGGCAGTTTGTAAGAGCATAGGGGATGGGGAATTCCTTAAGTCCGCTTGCTCTTGCGGTCTGAATGATACCTACATAGGTAATATCGTGAGAGATGAGTGAATCGAACTTGATTCTCATTTTCTCATCCTCGGGCTTTGTGTTGTGTGCGTTGAGGATTGAGTAGGCGATGGTGCCGTTTCTGTCCTCGCGGGGAGAAAGTCCCATAGATTCAAGCTGAGCCTTCTGCTCCTCTTTTGTACCTGTAATAAGTGTTCTGCCCTTTACAAGATGAACACCGTTTTTGATAATTTCAAGCATAATATACATCCTTTCGTTGAAATTCGGAATTGGGAATTCGGAATGCGGAATTATCTTCCGTTTCACAAAAAACTTATCCGAAAAGGTGGTTTTTAATCAACAATAACGCTTTTATCTTTACCCTTTTTATTTTTCGGATACTCTCTTATTCTTACAATGTAATCGGGGTTAATGATTTGCTCTTCGCCCTTTTCTTCTATGAGAATACCGTTCTGACCGATCTGCTTAACAGTTCCCGAAATCTGATTGTTAAAGGTGTAAAATATACATCTTTTGCCGATAAATTTTTCTGCTAAAGTGAGCATTTCAGTTCTCTTACCTTTCTTATCAAGTATTATTTTTTTAACTATCTGTTGCTTTTCCTGTCGGTAAGCCAGAAATAAAATTATAAAAATTAAAAATATTACATAATATACTTGCATATTTTCCTCTGACTGAAAAGTTTATTGTATAATCCGGAGTGAATAAACCTTTAATTCCGAATTCCGAATACCGCATTCCGAATTTAAATAATTATCTCCGATAAATTCTGTTTATCTCCCTGAAATAAGCTTCATCTATCCCCTCAAGTCCTTCACTGCCGATGCGGAAGGTCCAGTTTTCCTTGTCTGTGCCGGGGATGTTCATTCTTGCATCCTTGCCGTAGCCGCACATATCCTGAACTGCGATGATTGCAGTGTTTGCACTGCTTCGCCACACAGCCTCGGTTACCGCTCTGCAGGAGCCGCTGTAATGTCCGCCGTCACCCCAGTTAGTACCGCCGAAGCAGCAGTAGCGGAGAGCGAAGTCTCTTTCTGCGGGTACTGCGTCCCAGAGCCAGCCAAGTATTGTATTGTTATCGTGAGTACCTACATAGGCAACGGAGTTTTTCGGGTAA
>JAZUAZ010000268.1:0-16637 GCA_045638245.1 Acutalibacteraceae bacterium
GATATGGGTAAGCCCACCTTCAATCCTGCTGACCTTCCCTGTACTCTTGACGAGGAAAAGATAATTGATTATCCCATCACTATCGGCAGAGGTTGCTATAACATCACCTGTGTCGGTGTCGGTAATCCTCACTGTGTAGTTTTCCTTAAGGATATTGATTCTCTTGATCTTAATGAAATCGGTCCCTATTTCGAAAAGGCTGATATATTCCCTGAAAGAATCAATACTGAATTTGTAAGAATCGTTAACCGTCATACAATCAAGATGAGAGCTTACGAAAGAGGTAATAAGGAAACCTTTGCCTGCGGTACCGGTGCTGCGGCTGCAGTTGTTGCTGCAGTTGAAAACGGTTTCTGTGATAAAGGTGAAGAAATCACCGTTAAACTTAAGGGTGGCGATCTTGCCGTAACTTATAATGATGACGGTATTTTCCTTACAGGTAATGCAGTTCTTGTTTACGAAGGCGAAGCTGAATATTAATTTAAAAACTGTCGGGATTTCCCGACAGTTTTTTCAATAAATTTTATTTGCGCAAAAAAAATAAGGCTGTCCTTAAGGACAGCCCTTTCACGTTTTCGTTATAATCAGATGGCACGAGTAACCTTACCTGAACGTAAGCAACGAGTGCAAGCATAAACTCTCTTGGGTGAGCCGTTTACGATAGCCTTAACACGCTTTACATTGGGTTTCCATGTTCTGTTTGAACGTCTGTGTGAGTGAGAAACTTTGATGCCGAAAGCAACATCCTTACCGCAATATTCACATTTTGCCATGTGTCGCACCTCCTTAGAATTTTAAATAACTACATAAGCAGATGATATAATAACAGAAACAAAAGAAAAAATCAATAGTTTTTTGAAAAAAATCATAATATTTTTCATTATAATGTTTTTATTAAGGGGACGCTAACTTTCTATTGACTTTTATATACTATAACATTATAATGAAGAAAAAGCAATTAAACGGAGGTAATTATTATGAAAAAATTTATATCGGTTATTCTTTCACTTATTCTTGCTTTTTCAGCTTTTGCCGTTGTCGCTTATGCTGAAGAAGAAACAGAGCCTTTTGTTTACAGTGTAGATGCAGAAGGCTATGCTACCCTTGTTTCCTGCGATCCTTCAGTTGAAGGAGCAGTAATGATTCCTGCTTTTGTAGAAATCGATGAGACGATTTATGAAGTTAAGTACATAGGCGAAAATGCTTTTGAGGGATGCGAACTTATAACTACAATTGAGCTTTCAGAGGGTATAGAACAGATTGGTGATATGGCATTTTTGAATTGCTCTGCACTCACTGACGTTTACATTCCCGAATCTCTTGTGTTCTGTTCCTATACTGCTTTCAACGGTACAATCGGTGTTGTAGTGCATTGTTATTCATCAAATTTACAGTTCTTTACAGTCTTCGGTATTGTTCAGAGCCTCAAGATTGATATTGTTGACAGTGTTGATGACAGTCTCGACTTAGATATCGGTATGGGTGTGGGCAGTCTCGGCTCGGTAGACCTTATGAACACAATTATGCTTGCAATTAAGAGAATAATTCAGCTGGTTCTCTTTTTCTTCCTCAATTACGGTACAGATGTTGAACCTGACGAAACTCCTGTTGAACCTGATGACAGCGCTGTAATTGTAAATGCTCCTGTTGCAGTATTTTGATAATTTATTAGCCGTCCGGTGTTTTCCGGACGGTTTTTATCAGAGGGACAAAAATCGGACTCTGTTTTTTGAAAAAACTATTGATTTTCTTATTTAAATAATGTATAATACACTCAACGAACATTTGTACGGTATGGAGGTACATATTATGTCTGATAAAATTACCGCATTAAAAACAGCACTTGCACAAATCGAAAAGCAGTACGGAAAGGGTGCAATTATGCGTCTTGGTCAGAGTACTGAGCTGAATGTTGAAGCAATATCAACCGGTTCACTCGGCCTTGACATCGCAACGGGAATAGGCGGACTTCCCAAGGGAAGAATAGTTGAAATTTACGGTCCCGAATCATCGGGTAAAACGACACTTGCTCTTCACTGTATTGCTGAAGCTCAGAAAAAAGGCGGCGAAGCAGCTTTTATCGACGCTGAACACGCACTTGACCCTGTTTATGCAAAGGGACTTGGTGTTGATGTTGATTCACTTCTTGTTTCTCAGCCAGATAACGGTGAAGATGCACTTTCAATAGCAGAGGCACTCGCTCGCTCAGGTGCCCTTGATGTTATTGTAATTGACTCTGTTGCAGCCCTTGTTCCCAGAGCTGAGATTGAGGGTGAAATGGGAGACAGTCATGTTGGTCTTCATGCAAGACTTATGTCTCAGGCTCTCAGAAAGCTTACAAGTGTAATTGCAAAAAGCAACACCCTTGTAATTTTTATCAATCAGCTCAGAGAAAAGGTTGGCGTAATGTACGGTAACCCTGAGGTTACTACCGGTGGACGAGCTCTTAAATTCTATGCTTCAGTCAGAATTGATGTAAGAAAGATTGAGCAGCTCAAGGCTCCCGGTAATGAATTCATCGGTGCAAGAACAAGAGCTAAAATTGTAAAGAATAAGGTTTCTCCTCCTTTCAAAGAGGCAGAGTTTGATATTATGTACGGTACAGGTATATCAAAGGTTGGAGAGATTGTCGATCTTGGTGTTAAGTTTGATGTTATCACCAAGAGTGGTGCATGGTTCTCTTACGGTGAAACAAGACTCGGTCAGGGCAGAGATAATGTTAAACTGCTTTTCCAGAGGGAAAAGGAGCTCGCTAAGGAAATTGAGGATAAAGTCCGCGCGCTTATCGAAAGCGTAAAAATAGGTTCTAAACCTGAAGAAGAGAAAAAAGAATCAGCAGTTACAAGCCGTCCCGTTTCAAGAGGTGCTGCAAGCGCAAGGGCAAGAATAGATATTGCCGTTGAGGATGATGATTGATGAAGCTGACTGTCAAACCCGGCAGAGGCGATAAGGTGCATCTTCATATTGACGGTGAATACTTCATAACTGTTGATAGCGGTTATCTTGCTGAGCTTGGAATATATAACGGTATGAACGTCGACTGTGAAGATGTTGAAAAGCTCAGAAAGAATATTAGTGTAAGACGGGCTTATAATAAGGCTGTTGACCTTCTTTCGCGAAGAGACCATTCAAAAAAGGAGCTTATTGAAAAGCTACGACAAAAAGGTCACGGTGAATACGCTTTTGCTGCAATTGAGAAGCTTGAAGGGTATGGTTATATTGATGATAGACGCTTTGCTTTCAATTTTGCCGATGAACTTATACGGTTGAAATCTTACGGTAAAAAAAGAGTGGAACAAGAATTGTACCGTAAAGGTGTAGAGCGTGATATAATCAGTGAAGTTATCTCTGAATGTAATTTTTCTTCAGAAAAACTTCCCGAACTCATAGAAAGAAAATACTACAGGTATCTGGGTGACGAAAAGGGTGTTAACAAAACTGTTAATGCTCTTTTGCGGCTTGGATATACATACAGTGAAATCAGAGATGCTATAAAAGATATTACAGACAGAGAGGATTTTGGAGCTGGTGATGAATAAGATTTCGATGATAGGCTTAGGGTGTCCGAAAAATCAGGTTGACGCAGAAATGCTTCTTGCTACTCTTGTAAATGAGGGATTTGAGATTCAACCTGAGGTAGAAAATTCGGATGTGGTTATAATAAATACCTGCGGTTTTATCGATAGTGCCAAGCAAGAGGCGATAGATACAATCCTTTATGCCGCCGAGCTTAAAAACGAAGGTCTTGTAGGTGGCATAATTGTTACGGGTTGTCTCGCTGAACGATACAGAGATGAGATTTCTACGGAAATGCCCGAGGTTGATGCGGTTGTAGGTATAGGCTCAAACGGCGATATTGCTGAAATTTGCAGAACTGTAATTAAAGGTCAGAAGTTTAATGAATATAAATCAAAATACTGTCTTTCTCTCGATGGGGACAGAATTCTCACAACTCCGCCTCATTATGCTTATCTGAAAATTGCTGAAGGATGTTCAAATTGCTGTACCTACTGTGCTATCCCTTCAATCAGAGGTAAGTTCAGAAGCCGTGAAATTGAGAGTATAGTATCCGAAGCGAGAAATCTTGCCGGAAAGGGCGTTAAGGAGCTTATAGTTGTTGCTCAGGATACAACACGGTACGGTATAGACCTTTACGGTGAGCTTAAGCTTCCTGCGCTTTTAAAAGAGCTTTGCAAAGTTGACGGCATTGAGTGGATAAGACTCCTTTATTGCTATCCTGAATGTATGACAGATGAGCTTATTGATACAATTGCATCTGAAAAGAAAATCTGCAAGTATATCGATCTTCCTTTACAACATGCTGACGGGGAAATACTTAAGAAAATGAACCGTACAGGAGACGAAGCAAGCCTCACTGAACTCATAAACAAGCTTCGTACTAAGATTCCGGGTGTAGTTATAAGAACAACCTTTATCACAGGATTTCCCGGTGAAACCGAAGAGAAGTTTGAAACACTTTCCCGTTTTATCAATAATATAGGTTTTGAAAGACTCGGCTGCTTTGCATATTCTCCGGAAGAGGGTACTTTCGCGGCAAAAATGGAAGATCAGATTGAGGATGAAATCAAAACTTATCGTAGCGGAATCATAATGGAAAGGCAGTACGGAATTTTCTCGGCAAAGCAGGAAAGCAAAATCGGTACCGTTATGCAGGTTATTGTTGACGGTTTTGATGACGAAAATATGCTTTATATGGGAAGAACATATATGGATGCTCCTGAAATTGATACTCAGGTTATTATTTCTACCGAAGACGAGCTTTTTGCAGGCGATTTGATCGATGTAAAAATTATCGGTGTTGATGATTGCGACCTTGTAGGTGAGGTTGTTGTATAGTAATTATACAAGAGGAGACTTTCTCCTCTTGTATTTTTTTTACTGTTATGATATAATTCCGATATGAACTTTAAGGGGGAATATTATGTTTATCATTAAGTCAATTATAGCCATTATTACAGCTTTGGTTGCCTTTTTTACCTCGTATACTGCTACTGATGTTGCAGAGCCTTTTGATGATGTTAATGGCGGCGATCCTTGTATTGTTGAGTATGAGGGTGATTATTATTATACATTCACAACCGGTGGTGGAATTGATATTTTTAAAACAGACAGCCTTGAAAAAATCAATGTCACAGACAGAAAAACTGTTTTCTGGTGTGGTGAGAGCGGCACTGTAAGCAATATATGGGCACCTGAAATACATAAGATTGGCGACAGATGGTATATAGTTGCCTGTGCAGTGTTTGATAAAAATGTTGTCGAAAAAGGTGCTATGCCTGATGCGAAAAAGTTTAATGAGCACGATGATTATTACAGATACGGTTTTGTTCTTGAAAGCAAGACAGAGGACGTGTTCGGTGAATATACTTTTAAATCAATACTTGCTCCCGGTGGACTGAATAATATTGACGGCACATATCTTCAGAAGGACGGAAAGCTTTATTATGTATTTTCCGGCTATAACGATGTGGCAAATCAGAGCTTATATATAGCGGAAATGGAAAATCCATACACCTTTAAGACCGATGCTGACGGTAACGTAAGTACTGTAGAAATCTCTAAACCCTTACACCTTTGGGAAACAAGAGGCTGGAAGGTAAATGAAGGCCCTGCGGTGCTTTATAACGGTGAAGATATATACATCGTTTATTCTGCCAGCGGATATTCCTCAGGCTCATACTGTATGGGCATGCTTACTTTAAAGGGTAATGATGTTATGAATCGCTTCAGTTGGGAAAAGAGTCTTTTACCGGTTGTATATCATCAGCCTAAGAAGGGAATATACAATCTTGGTCATTGCAGCTTCCTTTATAAGCAGGATGGTGAAATATATATCGTCTATCATGCAAACAAAACAAAGGACTTTTCCGAGTCACCCAGACTTACCTACATAGAAAAGGTTGAATTTAATAACGGTAGGCCTGTTTTCTGATTTATTGAAACCTCTATTGACAAAATGTTTTTCACTGTGTATAATGTAATGGATAAGTAATTAAATGCGTTTAAAGGGAGAAGTAGTCACACACCCTTCATCCAAGAGAGGAACAGTAAGGTGAAAGTGTTCTGTTGAAGAAGTGATGAAATGCACCCGTCAGCACCCGAGGGGAACTGAGTATCCGAGGGCGTAAACCGGCGTTAACGGTTAAGCTATGAAGTAGCTGAGTTATAAGTCAGAGTGGAACCGCGTATTATAAACGCCTCTGTACCGATTTTTTTCGGTACAGGGGTTTATTTTTTTATTATAAGGTGATAAAATGTTTAAAAGAATGATAGAAGACCTGCAGTGCATCAAAGACAGAGACCCTGCAGCAAGAAGCAGTATAGAAATAATGCTTCTTTATCCGGGTTACAAGGCAGTGCGGGCATATCGCAAAGCGCATTTTTTCTATAAGCACAATATGTTCTTTATCGCCCGCGCAATATCGCAAAGGGCAGTGAGAAAAACAAATATTGAAATACATCCCGGCGCACAGATAGGCAGACGCTTTTTTATAGACCACGGTACCGGTGTTGTAATCGGTGAAACGGCTATTGTCGGCGATGATTGCACAATTTATCAGGGTGTTACTTTGGGCGGTACGGGTAAGGATCACGGTAAGCGTCATCCGACTCTTGGCAATAATGTACTTATCGGTGCAGGTGCAAAGGTACTCGGTCCTTTCAAAATCGGAGATAATTCCAACGTTGCAGCGGGCTCTGTTGTACTTTCGGCAATACCTGAAAACTGCACTGCGGTTGGTACTCCTGCAAGAGTAGTTAAGCAGAACGGCAGACGTGTGGATAAGCTGGATCAGATTCATACACCTGACCCGATTGCTCAGGAACTTTGTTTATTAAAATCAAAAATCGAAAAGCTTGAAAAGCATATAAAAGAACTGGAGGAATCAAAATGAAAATTTTCAACACACTTTCAAGAGAAAAAGAAGACTTAGTACCTCTTAAAGAGGGCGAATTTAAAATTTACGCCTGCGGACCTACCGTATATAACTTTATCCACATCGGTAACGCAAGACCGCTCTGCGTATTTGATGTAATGCGCCGCTATCTTGAATATAGAGGCAACAAGGTTAATTTCGTACAGAATTTCACAGACATTGACGATAAGATTATCCGCAGAGCAAACGAAGAAGGCGTAACCTTCAAGGATATTTCCGAAAAGTATATCGAGGAATTCTGGGTTGATGCAAAGGGCATGAACATCCGCGAAGCAACAACACATCCCAAGGCAACTGAAAACATCGGTGAGATTATTGATATCGTATCTTCTCTTATTGATAAAGGCTATGCATACGAAGCAAACGGTGATGTATACTTCAGCACAAAGAAGTTCAACGAATACGGCAAGCTTTCACATCAGCCTCTTGAAGACCTTGAAGCAGGTGCAAGAATAAACATTGGTGAAGTAAAGAGAGAACCTATGGATTTTGCCCTCTGGAAGAGTGCAAAGCCCGGCGAACCCTACTGGGAATCTCCCTGGGGACACGGCAGACCCGGTTGGCATATTGAATGTTCAGCTATGGTAAGACGCTATCTTGGCGAAACAATAGATATTCATTGCGGCGGTCAGGATCTTATCTTCCCTCACCACGAAAATGAAATTGCACAGAGTGAGTGCTGCAACGGTGCTCCTTTTGCAAAATACTGGATGCACAACGGCTTCATTACTGTTGATAAGGTTAAGATGTCAAAGTCACTCGGTAACTTCTTTACCGTACGTGATGTTGCTCAGCAGTACGGCTATGAGCCCATCCGTTATCTTATGATTTCATGTCAGTACAGAAGCCCTATCAACTACAGCTTCGATGCTATTGCACAGTGCAAGGCTTCTCTTGAGAGACTTTACAACTGCCGTGATAATATGGACTTCGCTCTTAAGAATGCAAAGGACGAGGCAGGGGAAAAGGATGCAGAAATCATCGCTCTTATCGACGGCAAAAAGGCTAAGTTCATCGAGGCTATGGAGGATGACCTCAACACAGGTGAAGCACTTGGTGCAGTTTTCGAGCTTGTACGTGACATCAACACAAATGTTAATGACGGCGTACAGTCAAAGGCTCTCGTAGAATATGCAATCAGTGTATTTGATGAGCTTATGAACGTACTCGGACTTCTTTACAACCGAAAGGCGGCTTCAAGTCTTGACGATGAAATTGAAGCACTTATTGCAGCGAGAAACGATGCAAGAAAGAATAAGAACTGGGCAGAGGCAGACCGAATCCGTGATGAACTCAAAGCTCAGGGCATTGTTCTCGAGGATACACCTCAGGGTGTAAAGTGGCATCGTGCCTGAGTCTTATAATTTAAAATAAAAATTCGGGGCGGGGATATTTCTCGCTCCGAAGAAATATCCGGTGATTTTTATGAATAAAAAAACTGATCCCATAGCAGTTGTTGATTCGGGTATGGGTGGCATAACGGTGCTTCGAAAGCTTCACCGTATTATGCCGAATGAAAATTATATATATTTTGGTGATTCGGCAAATTCGCCTTACGGTACAAAATCGACAGAGAAGATCAGAGAATTGACTGTAAATGCAGTAGAGTCACTTATGAAGAGGGGTGCAAAAAGCGTTGTTATTGCCTGCAATACAGCTACAAGTGCGGCTGCCGCTCATCTTAGAGAAAAGTATCCCGATTATCCCTTTGTCGGACTTGAGCCGGCTATAAAACCTGCTGCACTTTCTGCTCAATGGCCAAAGGTGCTTGTGCTTGCAACACCGCTTACCCTTAAAGAAAAGAAATTCAACGATCTTATGGAGCGCTTTAAGGACGAAGCTGAATTCATCAAGCTTCCTGCACCGGAGCTTGTCGGATTTGTAGAAAGCTGCAACCTTGATTCTCCTGAGGAAATTGCTTATCTTGAAGAAATACTTAAACCCTATTCGGGAAACAAGGTTGATGCAGTTGTACTTGGTTGCACACATTTTCCTTATGCAAGAAAACAGATTCAACGTATTTTAGGTGATGAGGTTCTTGTTTTCGACGGCTCTCTCGGAGCGGCAAGGCAATGCAAAAGACTTCTTGAAGTAAGAGGACTTCTTAATGACAGTACTGAAGAAGGTGTTGTCATCTTTGAAAACAGTGCTCCCGAAAAGATAGATAAATGTAAATTTATGTTTAATTATAAAGGCTGATTATAATGAGAATACAAGATGAATTAAAAGATTATTTAATATCTCAGGGTGCAACTGATGTAGGCTTCTGCAAAATAGATGACGGTGATTTCGGTGAGTGCAGGTATGCGTTAAGTATTGTTATACATTTGTCCGACTCCATTGTTGACGAAATCGGTGCAGAGCCTACCCATACATACTTCAATCATTACAGAAGTGTCAACGCTTTTATAGATTCGCTTCTTCTTAAGGCAGGACTGTTTCTTGACCGTAAGGGCTACAAATATATAACCGTGGCGGCATCTCAGAGCATAAACAAAGATGGCTGGAATTATATGGGAAGATACTCTCATAAAAAAGTGGCGGGTCTTTCAGGCCTCGGTACTATTGGTAAAAGTTCAATGTTTCTTCACAGTAAGTACGGGGCAAACGTACGTCTGGGCTCACTGTTTACTGACTGTGAGTTCGATGTAAGTGATATTGTACCCGTTAGTCTTTGCAAGGATTGTAATCTTTGTGTTGAGGCGTGTCCTTCGGGAGCAATCAGCGGTAATGAATGGTCTGTAGACAAAGACCGTGAGGATATGTTTGACCCGGAAAAATGCAGTAATTACATGAAAACAAAATTTAAGCATATAGGTAGGGGAGCTGTCTGCGGAATCTGTATGAAGGTATGTCCCTACGGAAAAGTAAGGTGATTGTATGAATAAGGTAGCAATAATTACAGGAGCTAATTCCGGTATCGGTAAAAGCACCGCTATTGCACTTGTTTCGAAGGGGTGCACTGTGTACGATTTCAGCCGAAGAACAATACCCTGTGAGGGAGTTGTACATATAGGTTGTGACGTAACTGATGAAATTGCAGTTAAAAATGCCGTTGATACTGTACTGAGTGAAAGCGGAAGAATTGATATTCTTATAAACTGTGCAGGATTCGGTATATCCGGTGCAGTTGAATTTACATCACTTGAAAGTGCAAAGAAACAGTTTGACGTCAATTTCTTCGGTACTGTTAACGTGACAAAAGCCGTACTTCCCGTTATGCGTAAGCAGGGAAGCGGACGTATAGTCAACGTAAGCTCTGTGGCGGCGGTTGCGCACATACCATTCCAGACTTATTATTCTGCAACGAAGGCAGCGATAGAGTCCTATACCTGTTGTCTTGCCAATGAGGTTCGACCTTACGGTATAACTGTAACCTCTGTTCAACCCGGTGACATCAGTACTGGCTTTACCGATGCCAGAGATAAATCTTATGACGGTGATGATATTTACGGAGGAAGAATTTCAAAAAGCGTAGCAACTATGGAAAAAGATGAACGTAAGGGTATGAGCCCTGATGTTGCAGGTGAATATATTGCATCAATAGCCTTAAAGCGCAAAGTAAAACCAATTTATGCTATCGGAATCAGCTATAAGGCAATCAGCACCCTGTGCAAGATTTTTCCCTGTGGATTCAGAAATCGCATAATCGGAAGACTTTATGCAGAATAAGTGGGAGTCGGTTTTATGACGAGACTTTACAAGAAGAATGAGTTAACATTTGCTTTGTTTTCTATCTTTATCTATGTACTTCTTTTCAGCACAGCTGATATTATTTCGGAAAAATTAGGTATTCTTAAGAGTGTTACAGTAGCCGTTGGTTTTTCTTTATCTGCAGTGTTCTTTTTATGGATAAGAAAAAACGGATTGAATGAAAAATATGGCTTGTGCATACCTTCGTATAATAAGCTTATAACCTTTGATTTGTTTCTTATGATTTTTTTATCAAGTTCAAATCTTTGGGGTGGAATCAGTATTCGATATAACACAACAGAAACTGTTCTGTATATATTAAGTATGGCATCGGTTGGCTTTGTTGAAGAGGTAATATTCAGAGGGTTTCTTTTTAAAGCTCTTTATAAGGATAACAAAAAGGCGGCTGTTATAGTTTCATCTGTAACCTTTGGAATAGGACATATAGTCAATTTGTTAAACGGTGCCGATTTAGTTCCTACTATCGTTCAGATTTTACACGCCGCGCTGATAGGTTATATTTTTACGTTGATTTTTATCAGGACGAAATCGATTTTACTGTGTATAGTTATACACTCATTGATAAATATGCTTGATGTTTTTTCGTCTGATGTGATTAAGCAGGGTATACCTTTGTTATTGTTGACGTCAGTTCTTGTAATATATGCTTTTGCATATAGCAGGACGCTTTCACGCTATTTAAAATAAAAAAAGTAAACCTGTTGTACTTCGCTGAGAAAAACAACAGGTTTTTGTTATATTATATTGCTGTGTATATTGCAGCAAGATGCATCAGAGTTCCCCCGAGTACAAAAAAGTGAAATATACTATGAAAATATTTTTTGCTTTTTCCTAATTTATAAAAAATAACACCGATAGTATAAATGATTCCTCCGATACCCGCAAAAAGAATCAGAGTAGTGCTGTTGTCACAGTATTTATACACAGGATAAATGAGTATTACGGATATCCATCCTACAACAAGATACAAAATTTGTTGAATTTTTTTATACTTTTCCTGATCGATTAAGGTAAGTACGGTACCTACAACGCTCAACAGTATACTTAATGCGCTGACAGAAGCTGCAAATAGTGCGTTATAAGGAAGAACACATATAACGGTCATTGCTGTACTTGTCCCCGTTATCAATATGAAAATTGACGAATGGTCAATCAGCCTCATTATTTTTTTAGTCCGTGTATTACTGACTGAATGGTACAACGTAGAGCAGGTATAGAGAATTATTACGGACACAGAGAAAATTATGTTTCCTATCAGTGCATTGATTTGAGTTGACTTAAATAGGCAGACAATAAAAGAAACAATACCGACAATGATGCCTATACCATGGGAAGAAGCATTTATTATTTCCTCGGATTTCGAATAAGCGGGGAGGGTTACTTTCGATAAATTCATATGGTGGCCTCCTGGCATTTTTTTATATTATATCATAGAAAATTCGGATTGTCACTTGTTTTATAAAAAGCAACAGGACGGATTTAAAAAACCGTCCTGTCTGGTGCGGGTAACAGGGGTCGAACCTGCACGCTTGCGGCACAAGATCCTAAATCTTGCGTGTCTGCCAATTCCACCATACCCGCATATAAAAATGAAAGAGATAAACAAAAATAGAAAGGTGTTGTACATAAAGACACAGGCATCCACGCTGCATGTGACCGCTTGCGGTGCCCAAAATTGTCAACGGCTTGGAGCGCCGTACAATTTTGACCGCTGCGCCATTTCGAACTCCCTTAATCCGCCACCGGCGGCGGTCGTTCTCAAAGCTGCCAATTCCACCATACCCGCATATTTATATCGCAAGTGATTATACCATAAATATTATAATTGTCAAGTGGATAATGTGTGTCGATAAGTTTATGTTATAACAACATATTTTTATACACAAACAGGAATGCAAATCATTGACTATTTGCAAAGTTTTTGATACAATACGTAAAGTTAATATAAATCTTGGAGGAACTTAATATGTCAAAGGTTAAAGTAACAATGGAAAACGGGGGAGTATTCACCATCGAACTCTATCCCGAATATGCTCCTGAAACTGTTGCTAATTTCGAAAAACTTGTAAAGGACGGTTTTTATAACGGACTTACTTTTCACAGAATTGTAAACAACTTTATGTGCCAGGGCGGCGATCCTGAAGGAACAGGATGCGGAGGCAGTGATGAAACCATTCATGGTGAATTCAGATCAAACGGTTTCGCACAGAACACTCTTTCACACACACGCGGTGTTATTTCAATGGCAAGAAGTCAGAATCCCGATTCAGCATCAAGTCAGTTCTTTATCTGCTATAGCGACGACTGTACCTTCCTTGACGGTAACTATGCAGCTTTCGGTAAGGTAATCGAAGGTATGGAGGTTTGTGATGCCTTCTGTGATATTCCCAGACGTTTCAACTCAATGGGTGAAAAGGCAATACCCTCAGAGCCTATTGTAATCGGCACAATGGAGATTGTGGAATAAGCCTTTAAAACCGGTTAGAAAAAAATGTAAAAATTTGAAAAAAATATTCAAAAAGCTCTTGACTAGAGGTTGATTATGTGTTAAACTATCGATACCTCTTGTAGAGGGCTTTATTTTTGTGTCCTGAAATAGAGGGAGGCCTTAATGAGTTGAACATGAGAAGTGTTGCTTTTGTTCAACCGCAAATTTCCTATAATGGAGGTGCCGTTCATGAGAGTAAAAATCACATTATCCTGCACAGAGTGCAAACAGCGTAATTACAACACAATGAAAAACAAGAAGAACAATCCTGATAGGTTGGAGATGAATAAGTACTGCAGATTCTGCAAGAAACACACTCTCCACAAAGAAACCAAGTAATACGGGAGGTAGAATGATGGCTGACAAGGAAAAGAAGGTTACCCAGGATTCTAAGGTTGACAAGGCCACAACCGAGGAAAGCAAGGCTGCTGAGAAAGTAGCTAAGGCTGCAAAGGGTAGCAAGAACAATAAGCCAAATTTCTTCGCTCGCGCAGGTAAGGGTATCAAGCGTTTCGGTAAGGACTTCAAGGGTGAAACAAAGAAAATTGTTTGGCCCGACGCAACTACTGTTCTTAAAAACACCGGCATAGTTCTTGTTGTTGTTACGATAGTTACAGCAATAGTATTTGCAATCGATTTCGGTCTTGAACACGGAATTGTTGCACTTAAGGAAGTTGCTATCGAAAAAAATCAGAGCACAACTGCTCCCGCTGCTGATAACAATGCAAGTGAAAAAACAAGCACTGATGCAACTGTTGAAGCTGATGACAAGGACGACAGCAAGGACGAGGAGACCTCAGACGTTGAAAAAGAAAACGCAGAGGGCGAAAAGACCGAAGCTGAAGGTGATGAAGCTGCAGATAGCGGTGAAGAACCCGATACTCAGGAAGATACAACTGCAGAAAACACTGCAGAATAATCCTTTAAGGATTTTCCGTAGCAGAAGAATTTTGGAGGTGTAACGATGGCAGATAACGCCAGATGGTTTGTAGTACACACCTATTCAGGCTATGAAAACAAAGTAGCCTCAAACATTTTAACGGTTGTAGAAAACCGTAAGATGCAGGACCAGATTTTTGAAGTACGTATTCCTACGGAAATGGTTACAGAAATCAAGGACGACAAGGTTCGTGAGATTGAGCGTAAGCTTTTCCCCGGTTATGTTATGGTAAAGGTTGCCTGTATCTACAAAAAGCGCAGTGAATTTGAGGACGAAGAGCTGTCAATGACAGACGAAGCTTGGTACGTCATCAGAAACACAAGAGGCGTTACGGGATTTGTTGGTCCCGGAAGCAAGCCTGTTCCTCTTTCAGAGCAGGAGGTAATTAATCTCGGCATTGAAAAGAAGACAGTTGAAGTCAACTACAAGATAGGGGACTATGTAAACATCTTAAGCGGACCTTTCGACGGTTACAGCGGTGTTGTTGACAGCATCGATCTTGTTAAGGAAGTAGTCGTTGTAATGATTTCCATGCTCGGCAGAGAAACACCTGTCGAACTCGGACTTAATCAGATTGAGGTCGCTTTAGATTAAGACACGATAATTTACGGCAATGCCGTTTATTATGTAGGGAGTTTATCTCCCTGTGGGAGATTTGCAAAATTTCATGCAAGTCGCCATCAACCACATAAATTTGGAGGTGCAAAAAATGGCTCAAAAGGTTGTAGGTTTAATCAAGCTCCAGATTCCTGCAGGTAAAGCTACTCCGGCACCGCCTGTTGGTCCGGCTCTCGGTCAGCACGGTGTTAACATCATGGCTTTCACAAAGAAATTCAACGAGCGCACAAAGAATGACATCGGTCTTATCATTCCTGTTGTTATCACAGTTTATGCAGACCGTACATTCACATTCGTAACAAAGACACCGCCCGCAGCAGTTCTTATCAAGAAGGCATGTGGAATCGAAAGCGGTTCAGGCGTACCTAACAAGACAAAGGTCGCAACAATTACCGGTGAGCAGGTTAGAAAAATTGCTGAGCAGAAAATGCCGGACCTCAACGCAGCTTCAGTTGAAGCAGCTATGAGTATGATAGCCGGTACAGCTCGCTCAATGGGCATAGTAGTCGCTGACTAATGCTTCCGGGTGGGAGGAAAAATCCGATTAACCACTCTATAGGAGGATGAAAGACAATGAAACATGGTAAAAAGTATGTCGAAGGCGCAAAGCTTATCGACAAGACAAATCTTTATGATCCTGCGGAAGCACTCGAACTCGCTTGCAAGACTGCTACCGCAAAATTCGATGAAACAATAGAAGCACACATCCGTCTCGGCGTTGACTCACGTCATGCTGATCAGCAGGTTCGTGGCGCTGTTGTTCTTCCCAACGGTACAGGTAAGACTGTTCGCGTTGCTGTATTCGCAAAGGGTGACGAAGCTAAGGCTGCTGAAGCTGCAGGTGCAGAAGTAGTAGGCGCTGAAGACCTCGTTGCTAAGATCCAGGGCGAAGGCTGGATGGAATTCGATGTTGCTATCGCACATCCCAGCATGATGGGCCTTGTAGGTCGTCTCGGTAAGGTTCTCGGTCCCCGTGGACTTATGCCTTCACCCAAGGCTGGTACTGTTACTCCCAACGTTGCTCTTGCTGTTACAGAAGCTAAGGCAGGTAAGATTGAGTACCGTCTTGACAAAACAAACATTATCCACTGCCCCATCGGTAAGGCATCCTTCGGTGCAGAGAAGCTTATGGAGAACTTCACAACTCTTCTCGACGCTGTTATCAAGGCAAAGCCCGCTGCTGCAAAGGGTCAGTACATCCGTTCCTGCGTAGTTACAGCTACAATGGGCCCCGGCGTTAAGATCAACCCCAACAAGGTTGGTTCCGCTGCCGTTGCTGAAGTTAAATAAGAACCTTATCGCTATGCGATAAGAACCTTGTTGCTTTGCAATAATTAACTTCAAAAAAAATTAAAATAATACTTGACAAGAGGAAACTCTTGTGGTATTATATTCAAGCTGTCCAGCCCTAAGACAGCAGGTGTAAGACTTAAAGGCTTAAAGCCGCCTGCCGAGGAACGGAGCATAATTAATTAGATTTATCTGGATTAACTATGTTACCCTTTCTCTCGGTATGAGGGAAAGGGTTTTTATTATCTCTGACACCAAGGGTATCAAAATATTACAGGAGGTGAATTCATTTGCCCAGCGCTAAAGTTTTAGAACAGAAAAAGGTTGTAGTTGCTGAACTTACAGAAAGACTCAACAATTCAGTTGCAGGTGTTATCGTTGACTATAAGGGTATCAACGTTGCTGACGATACAGCTCTTCGTAAGGAGCTTCGTGAAGCAGGTGTTGAATACACAGTTGTTAAGAACACTCTTCTTAAGCTTGCTATCGCAAACACTGAACTCAACGGTCTTGAAACTGTACTCGACGGCACAACAGCTATCGCAACAAGTGCAGATGATTACGTTGCTGCAGCTCGCATTCTCAGCAAGTTCGCAGACGGACACAAGAATTTCGAAATTAAGAACGGCTT
>JAZUAZ010000269.1:0-2019 GCA_045638245.1 Acutalibacteraceae bacterium
CCATTCAAAGAAAACCTGGACCTACAACACAAGAATTCACGAGTACGGCCACACATGGCAGTGTCTCCTTTTAGGTCCTCTCTATTGGATTGTAATTGCAATTCCCTCATTTATCTGGTGTAACTGCTTTGCAGGCTACAGAAAGAAGAATAACGTTCCCTACTCAGCACTTTACTGTGAAGCTTGGGCAAACGCCTGGGGACAGAAGTTCACCAAAATGAAGCAGACTGAACAGCATTAACTTAAAAATCACCTTCGTAAGAGGGTGATTTTTTTATAGCCCTATTCCTCCTTGACACACCAAGGCCGTTAATGCTATAATTTTATCAGAATTTCAAAGGAGAGATTTTATGAAAAAGATGAAGAAAGTTATATCCCTTTGCCTTGTGGCAGCTCTTTTTATGTCCTGCGGAGTAACAAGCTTTGCTGTCGGCGGTGACAGTAACGACTCAGGAAAAGACATCTCGGATAGTGTATGCAATAAAGTGTCGGCTTTTTTTGAAAAAATCGGCAACGCTATAAAAGATTTCTTTAATAAAATCATAGGCTTTTTAGGCATCAGCGACCGCTTTACAGGCAGTGACTATACTATCCCTGAAATCGACCTGAGTACTCTTCCCGAAGAGCTTAAGGGTACTGAATACGAATATCTTTATGACCTTTACGTTATAGACGACAGCAGAGATTATATGGCTCATCCCGACAGTGTACTTTTAAAGGATGGCAGTATTCTTACTGTTTATCCTGCAGGTCACGGCAAGGGTGCAGTGCTTAACAAGGTAAGCACTGACGGCGGTATAACCTGGTCAGGTACTATAGAAAACACACCGAAAAGCTGGGAAAGCTCCCTTGAAACACCCACAATCTACCGTCTTGAGTTTTCTGACGGCAGAGAGGATAAGCTCATACTCATCTCTGCTAACCCCAAGTGGCCGGGAATGGATACACCGGGCGGATTTGAATGCTCAATTTCTGACGACGAGGGCAAAACATGGAGTGAATTTCAGCGCTTCTACTCACTCAGCGATGAAAACAGTGTAGTACCTATCGTTGCAATGTCAAGCCTTACAAGACTTAAAGAAAACGGTGAGTTTGTCGACAAATGGATGGGTCTTTTCCACGATGCGGATTTCTATAACTATAAGACCATCCTTACCTTTGATGAAAAGGGCAATATGCAGTGGAGTGTACCCGAAAAGTATTTTGCCGCTCACCGCGAAATCGAAAAGAAAACACAAATGTGCGAGGTTGAGGTTATCCGCTCAGATATGGGCAAGGGTGACGAGCTTTGTCTTATCACAAGAAGCAACGCCAAAAATGTAAACTCCCTTATCTCCTTCTCTCAGGACGAGGGTAAAACCTGGAGTGAGCCCAAAGAAGCTCCCGCCGCTCTCAACGGTGAAAGACACAAAGCAGAATACGCTCCCGACGGCAGACTTGTGATTTCCTTCCGCTCAATCGAAAGAGGCGAAAAGGCCAAGGATAACGCCAAAAACCGTACAGACAAGAGCAGAGGCTGGATAAGTGAAGGACTTGTCGCATGGATCGGTACCTACGAAGACCTTAAGAACGGTAATGAGGGTCAGTACCGCATAAAGCTTGCCCACATCTACGATGAGGGTCAGACCAAGCCTGAGTACTATGCAAACGCCGACACAGGCTACTGCGGTAACGTTGTTCTCCCCGACGGCACCTTTATGATATGCAGCTACGGTAAATTCAGCCCCGAAAAAAGAACCGCCGACGGCAAGGAGCTCAGAACAAGCATCTGTGCCAAGAGAATACGGCTCGAGGATCTCGATAAGCTTATAAAATAAAAGCAACGGACTGTCAATCGGCAGTCCGTTTTATTGCTTTTTTGTTACTCTATACATCACCCTGCGGATGCCGCTTCGGACTCCTATGCCAAATGACGAAACAAAAAATATACATTTGTATACACTTGTATGCACTTGTATACAAATGCTACTGATAATGATAATGATAATGATAATGTAAATGTAAATGTTAATGATAATG
>JAZUAZ010000270.1:0-4984 GCA_045638245.1 Acutalibacteraceae bacterium
ACGCTCTGTATTTTCTGAAGGTCGACCATATCGGTAAGTCCGTCTGAGCAGATAAGGAAAATATCTCCCTTTTTGTATTCTGCCGAGGTGCACGAAGGCTGAATGATAAATTCATCCTCGGGTACACCGAGAAACTGAGTAAGAGGAGCTTTTCCTGAAACCGATTCAATACAGTGGTCAACTGAAAGCTGAAGCATAATCTTTCCGTCGAAATGATATATCTTACTGTCACCGATATTGCAGAGATTTATCTGATCTTGTGCAAAATTTATAAGGCAACCTGTAGAGCCTGTGCTTCTTATTCCGTTTTCTGCGGCAAAGGCGCATATATTACGGTTCATGGCAAGACAATAGTCAACCAGAGCCTCCATACTGTCCGTATCAGTATCTTTTGTCATTTCATTCAAGGATGAAGCGGCAATAAACGCGGCATATTCACCGCACTGCTCTCCGCCCATACCGTCAAAAACCCCAAAGACAGCCTTTTCTTTTGAGGTAAGCCTTCCCGATTTTACACCTTCGAGTCCGTTGTTCTCTACAGGAAGAAACAAACCTTCACAAAGAAAATTATCCTGATTTTTACGTCTGATTTTTCCCTTGTTGCAACAAATACTGTAATCTATAATGTATTTCATTTTTATCTCACCACTTCAACAGTATAACCTTTTTCGCGAAGATTATCTGCAATTGCTCCCTCACCGACAACGTGAGCGGCACCTACACAGATAAACACCTCTTCACCTGAAGCGAGAGCGTCAACGGCATAATCGGTCATATTGTTGTTTCTGTCAATAATCATTGCCGTATTGTATTCTTCATAGATTTCTTCGGAAACACCTGATTGCTCATCGGATGATGAAAGATAGTCACCGATAGCCTCTTCGTCACCTTCAGCCCATAAATCCATAAGCTCATTCAATTCCTGTGCATAAAGTTCGGTTTCATCAATGTATACAAGAACTGATGCCAGAAGCTCCTCCTGAAGCTCAGGTGAAAATTCTGCCAACATACTGTACTGGAAAGCAACAGACTCTATTTCTTCAATTTCCTTACCCTCATCCGTTGCAAGTGAAAGGAAGTACATATCTATGCCGAGAGTGGCATCAACACCTGTTTCAAGAATAATCGCAGATTCAATAAGATTCCACCACATAGCAGGACGGTAATAATCAAGCATTGCATTATAAAGTCCAAACCCAGTCAGAGCATCAACTGCAGCGGTATAGGTCTGTTCGGAAACATGATCCTTTATGGTAGTACCGTCAGTATAAATCAGCGGTTTCATTGCATTCATAAGCGCCATGGTATCATCCTCAATGCCGAGCACATTTGCCTCAACCGCAAGAGCATCGCTTGAATTATATGCATTCATAACATAGTCGGGCAAGGGATAAAATTCCTCTTTGCCGACGTGAATTGAACCGAAAAGCCAGATTACGTTACCCTCGGCATCGCTGACCTTGTAAAGCAGAGGTGTTGCACCCTCACTCTCAGCATCAGGCACGTCTGTTATCGGCTCAGAAGGAGCTGTAACATCCTCATAATCTTCTTGTACATCAGTTGTCAAAGGCTCTGTTGTTTCCGTTTCGGTTGTTTCACCCGAAGTGACATCAGTTACGGTTGTACCCTCTGAGGAGGGTTCTTCATCCTTTTTCTCTGATGAGCAGGCGCAAAGTGTGAAACAAAGCACCAGTGCAAGCAGAAGAGCAGTTATTTTTTTCATCATATTATTCATCCTTTCCGAATGTAATTTAACCTAACAAATGATCGGAGACAAGCATAAGGCAGAAGCCTGCAAGCAAGGCGTAGGTTGCACCCTTATGAGCTCCGTGAGCGTGAGTTTCAGGTATCATATCCGCACTTACAACGTAGAGCATCGTGCCGCCGGCAAAGGCAAGAGCAAAGGGAAGTATCGCTCCCGCAAGACTTACTGCGAAGTAACCTATAAGAGTACCCACCACTTCAACAAGTCCCGTTGCCGAAGCTATAAGAAAGGTTTTTCTTGCGCTGACACCGGAAGCGAGCATAGGTCCTATTATAACCATACCCTCGGGGATATTCTGAAGGGCTATACCGCCGGCTATAACAAGGGCGTGTCCCATATTTTCAGAGCCGAAGCTTACACCCGCCGCTATACCCTCGGGCAGATTGTGAATGGCTATCGCCATAACGAAAAGCAGTACCTTACCGAGCCTTTCTCTGTCCTCGGCAGTTTCTCCGCCGCCTGACAGCTTATGTAGATGAGGCACAAACTTATCAACAAGATTAAGGCACAGGGCACCTGCGAATATACCGATAACCGTTATAACTATGCCGTATTTCCCACCGTATTCTATTGAAGGAACTATAAGTCCGAGTACCGCCGCCGAGAGCATTACTCCTGCCGCAAAGGAAAGTATTATATCTGTAAATCTATGGGATGTTTTTTTGAATAAAAACCCGATAACCGCTCCAAAAACTGTTGAGCCTCCCACACCGAGAGCAGTGAGTAATACCGTTTGCATGGTCTGTTCCTTTCAGCAAAAAATAAATTATACCAATGTTATTTTATCAGTATAAAATGCGTTTGTCAACCTGAAAATTCCTCACTGCAGTTGTCGGAAAGTCAAAAAAAGCCCGTAAAAATACGGGACTTCTCAATTAATCTTTTTAAATGAGGGAACATCATTTACCGGATATGTGTAAAGGATGTCTGCGTTGATATTTTCATGGTGCATATTAACCTCTCTTACGGTATTGTCATAATAGGTACGGTAGTAATATATGCCCTTTTGTGTATCACAGCAGCAGGAATATACCGTGTATTCCTCCCCTTCTCCCGATATTACCGTACCCTTCGGCATAGCCACCGAGTCAAGAACGTGAAAAAACTGCATCACTCTTTTACCGTACTGCTCTTCAACCTTCAGCTTTTCCTTCACAAAAAAGCCCCGTACAAATCTTGACGCCGAGGACATATCCCCGGGAAGCCCCAGTGCACCCATACCCTTACTGTAAGTTTTAAGAGTGAGAGTATCTGTCAGACGGTTTTCGGGAGGATTTTCCGACAGATGCATATAATTGCTGAGATTGAAAAGGTGAAAAGGCAAAGTGGGACTGTTTGTAAGAATATCCGCACTGTTTTCGTAAAGCTCTGTATTCTTACCGTCACATTCAAGTACTATTGAACGGTCTTTGTCGCTTATCAGCCAATGAAGCGGCGAAGGCGGATATTTTTCACTGAAGGGCGTATCGGTTACATTGATATGAGAAATAAGTTCGGCACACTCCCCCACATTAACGCACTGACACAAAATCCAGGGTATAACCTCAAAGGATGCTATGTTGTCGAGCTGCTCTTTTTCTTTGAAATACTCAGCCTCGGGAAAGCTCAGTGCGGCAACGCTGAGTCCCTTTTCGTTTGTCGCCTCATAATAAAGAGGGAAATCTCCGACCGTTATACCCATTCCGATAAAAGCATAATGGTCGCTGTTAACCTTTTTGCATCTGAATTTCAAAGGATACCTTCTCGGTGTTACGATTACTTTTTCACCGTAGGAATATTCCAGGTCAAGGTTTCTGCCGAAAAAATGACCGCCTTTATTGAGACTTATTGCAGTACACATAAAATCACCTCAATGGTGGTATTGGCGGTTGAAATTCAGATTAAACCGACAAAGCTAAAAAAAGGACCTCCGCCAAAACGGAAGTCCTTTCGTGATTATTTGTTAACCTCTGCTTCAAGAAGGCTTCTGATGACTGCAGGGTCACCTGTACCTCTGAGTTCACGCATTACCGAGCCGAAAAGTGCCTGTAATGCCTTTACCTTACCGCCCTTATAGTCGGCAACTATCTTCTCATTTTCTGCAATAACCTTGCGTACTGTTTCAAGAATAAAGCCTTCATCAACCTTTGAGTTGAGTCCGTTTTCTTCGCAGAAGGCGTCAACATCAACATCGTTTTCGAATACGGCTGAAAGCACCTTCTTACCTGATGCACGGGTGATTTCGCTCTTTTCAACAAGCTCGATGATTCTTGCAAGCTTATCGGGGCAGATGTCGAGAGAAGTAAGCTCAAGACGCTTCATAATACCCATACATTCGGTGAGAATCCAGGAAGCGGCTGTCTTTGCACTGCAGCCCTTTGCAACAACTGCATCGAATACCTCGCAGAGCTTTCTGTCGGATGCAAGCACTGCAGCCTCCTTGGGAGCAATACCCATTTCTTCGTAATAGGTTGCCTTTTCGTCTGCGGTTGCGGGCATACTCTTTCTGATTTCCTCAAGCCATGCATCATCAATTACGATAGGCATAACATTGGGGTCGGGGAAGTAACGGTAGTCTGCCGCAGTTTCCTTATTACGCATGGGGAAGGTACGTCTCTTGACGTCATCCCAGCGGCGGGTTTCCTGAACGAGCATTTCTGTGTGACGCTCAAGAGCATCCACGTGACGTACCTTTTCAAATTCGATAGCGTCCTTGATTTCTGAAAGAGAGCTCATATTCTTGATTTCTGAACGTACACCGTACTCTGTTGAGCCCTCGGGACGTACTGAAATGTTAACGTCGCATCTCATTGCGCCCTCTTCACATTCGGAAATACCTGCAAACTGAAGAGCGGATTTAAGTCTCTTAAGATAAGTGATAACCTCTTCAGATGAGCGGAAATCGGGCTTACTTACGATTTCGATAAGAGGTACGCTTGTACGGTTATAGTCAACAAATGAGGTGTTTGTTGCCTCATCGTGAACGAGCTTACCTGCGTCCTCCTCAAGGTGAATCTGCTTGATGCCGATTTTTCTGCCGCCGATATCAACACTACCCTCTACACAGATAGGATTGAACCACTGTGTTGTCTGGTAAGCGTTGGGAAGGTCGGGATAGTAATAGCTCTTCTTATCGAAGGTTGTATACTGATTGATTTTGCAGTTGAGCATAAAGCCCGCCTTTACTGCAAGCTCAATAGCGTGTCTGTTTGTAACGGGAAGCATACCGGGCATACCGCA
>JAZUAZ010000271.1:0-2211 GCA_045638245.1 Acutalibacteraceae bacterium
GCAAAAATCGGCATTGCAATTCTGCCGATAAGCCGAAGAGCTGTAACCTCAGGAAAAAGAACGTAGCCTATATGGTCAATGAGCATTGAAATGCAGGCTATTATCTTAAGTTGATTTCTGTTCATTTATATCTCACCCCGAGAATATTTTAGCACAGTGTTTTTGTACAGTCAAGGTAAAAAGCAGTCTGCTGCAGTGAATAAAGAAGCAATAATTAAAGTTTTGCTATTGCAAAATCATTGTCGATAAGGTACAATGACACTATAAACTGTTTCAGGAGTGATAATATGTTTGAAAAACTTGAATTCGACAGTAACGGCATAAAGACCCTTTGCGAAATGGGCGGTAAAAATGCCGATATGCTTATGACAATCCGTATCAAAAAATTTAAGGAAAACGAAGAAATCACCGTGCTTGACGGTGAAAATGAAACCGCATTTCTTATCCTCACGGGTGATGCTTACATAACATGGCAGGGCAGAACAGAGCATATCACAAGAATAAATGCCTTTGACAGAAAGCCCTTCTGCCTTCATATCCCGAGAAATATTGAGGTAAAAATCACTGCAAAGGAAAACACCGAGATTCTCATTCAGCAGACCGATAACGAAAGAGATTTTGCCCCCGTTTTCTATACTCCCGACGATATTCTTTATCAGCACTTCGGTGAGGGACAGTACGACGGCACCGCCTACAGAATCTGCTCCACCGTTTTCGATTATGATAATGCACCTTATTCAAATATGGTACTCGGTGAGGTTTTCAATCAGCCGGGCAGATGGTCAAGCTATCCTCCTCACCATCATCCTCAGCCCGAGGTATATTACTATCAGTTTGATAAGGAGCAGGGCTTCGGTGCCTGCTTCCTCGGTGACGAGGTTTATAAGAGCGTACAGGGCTCAGCCGCCTTTATCACCGACGGACACGACCATCAGCAGGTTGTTGCTCCCGGCTATGAGATGTGTTATGTGTGGATGATAAGACATCTTCCCGATGACACCTGGTATAAGACCTCACGCTTCTATGCACCCGAGCACGAATGGCTTACCAAATAAGAAAAAGCACCCTTCGGGGTGCTTTTTAATTCGCAATTCTCAATTCTCAATGCACAATCGCGGGCAAAAGAGAACTGTAAACGGAAAGAGTTGCCCGCCATGTTTACGTTGAGTTTTTATATTGAGCAGAATTACTATACTTTTTGACGGTTTGTGTTGATTTTCCTTTCAGAATTATATATAATCAGTTCAAAGGAGGAGATAATATGATAAAAAAACTCTATCTCGACACAAAGGAGAAAATTTACCGTGCCACCTCGATAATTTTCATTATTCAGCTTTTCGGTGCTCTCGGTGCAGGCTTTTTCTTCGTTATTCAGAATCTTTTCAAGACTTACCACATTTTCGGCCTTACAGGTGCTGAAACTGAGCCTACTCTGTGGCTCATACTTTTCTGGGCAACCGACTTTTTCTTCGTTGCTCTCTCTGTAATTGTGGCATATCTGATTGCAGGTATTCCCGCTCTTGCTCCGTCACTTGCTCTTTCGGTATATTTCTGCCACTTCACCGAGGCATCCGCCTCTGCGACGGATATGTATCCCTGCTTCTTTGCAATGCCCGAGAATTATGCAAACTCAACGGCAATCGGCTATATGGGTTACCTTATTATGGCGGTTATACTCGGTCTTCTCATCAAGCTTCTCTATGCAGGCTGGTCAAATGCCAAGGTTGCAATCGGCAGAGGTATTGATAAGCTTCTCTCTAAGCTTCGCAAAAAGATAAAGCTTATCCCCGAGGCTCTCAAGGGTATTGAGGTTATCGAGGGCGTTGATCTCATCGTGCTTGTGCTTATTATCCCCGTTGCCAGTGCGGCAACAACTTTCGTACTCATAAGGTACGGTATTGAAATTCCCTTCGGCATTATCGCTCAGAAATTAGGCGAAGCACTTAGCGAGCTTGCTTCAACGGAGGTTACTCTTGCAGCCGTTGTTATGGGTCTTATGGTAGGCTTTGACCTTATCGGCCCCGTTTCACTGTCGGCATTTTCCGTTGCAACTGCGGCTTATCTTACTACAGGTAATGCACAGCTTGTCACAATCTATTCAGTATGCTTCATTACCGTTGCATGGACTGCCTTCTTCGGCGTACTCTGCTGCAAGATATTCAAAAAGGGCGGAGTTACCGATACAAACGACTTCAACCTTGCAACAACGGG
>JAZUAZ010000272.1:0-2433 GCA_045638245.1 Acutalibacteraceae bacterium
AAAGGGATGTTATCCCGACGGGAGAAGAAAGAAAATTTCCCGTAAAAAGGAGTTTTAAAATGAAGCTTACAGGTTCACAGATTGTAACCGAGTGCCTGATTGAGCAGGGAGTTACCGATGTTTTCGGCTATCCGGGCGGACAGGTGCTTAACATATATGATGCTCTTTATAAGGCAAGTGACAGAATCAACCATATTCTCACTGCCCACGAGCAGGGCGCAGCTCATGCGGCTGACGGCTATGCGAGAGCAACGGGCAAGGTGGGTGTTGTTATTGCCACCTCGGGACCCGGTGCGACTAACCTTGTTACGGGTATTGCAAATGCGATGCTTGACTCGGTTGCTATGGTTGCAATCACAGGTAATGTACCTACTCATCTTATCGGTAAGGACAGCTTCCAGGAAATTGATATCACGGGCGTTACTCTTCCGATTACAAAGCATAACTACTTTGTTAAAGATATAAACGATCTTGCACCTTGTCTTCGTGAGGCATTTCAGCTTGCAAAGTCTGGCAGACCCGGCCCTGTGCTTGTTGATATTCCCAAGGATGTGCAGCTTGCGGTTGCGGAGTTCACTCCTGAGGGTGTTGTACCCCGTCTTCCCGAAAGAAAGTCGAGAGACAAGAGGGTTGCCGAAGCGGTAAAGCTCATAAACGAATGCGAAAGACCCTATATATATGTGGGCGGCGGTGCAGGCAGCAGAGATATGGCAGAGGATGTCAAGGCTCTTTGTGAAAAGCTTGACGGCTGTATAGGCTCATCCTTTATGGGACTTTCACTTATTGACAGCGATTACGAAGGCTTCCTCGGTATGCAGGGTATGCACGGTCATTATGCATCGTCAATGGCAAACAAGAGTGCTGACCTCGTAATCGGCATCGGTGTACGCTTCAGTGACAGAGCTACGGGTAATACCGCAAAGTACTGTAAGGGTGCAAAAATAATTCAGCTTGATGTTGACAGAGCGGAAATCAACAAGAATATTATGGTTGACGTTGCTCTTGTAGGTGACCTTAAGGATTCTCTTTCAAGAATTCTCGATGCTGTTGAGAAAAAGGAAAGACCCGAGTGGAAGGCTGAAATCGAAGAGCTGAAAAAGAAAGAGGCTCTTATTGAAAAGACTAACCTTGAAAATGCAAGAGGACTTCATCCGAAATACATTTTTGATGTTATAAATAAGCATAAGACGGCAGAAACGGTTGTTGCTACCGATGTGGGTCAGCATCAGATGTGGGCAGCACAGTTCACCCGCTTCGAAAAGAGCAGGAAGTTCATTTCCTCGGGCGGTCTCGGTACAATGGGCTACGGTATGGGTGCGGCTATCGGCTCCGCAATCGGTACGGGCGAAAAAACAGTGCTCATAACAGGTGACGGCTCCTTCGGAATGAATCTCAACGAGCTTGCTACCGCAGTTACCTATAATGTACCTCTTGTTATAGTGCTTCTCAATAACGGTGTGCTCGGTATGGTACATCAGTGGCAGAATCTTTTCTTCGGAAAGAGGTATTCAAATTCAGTTCTTGACAGAAAAACTGACTTTGTCCGTCTTGCAGAGGCCTTCGGAGCAAAGGGTGTACGCACAGACAATGTCGATGACTTCGAAAAGCTGTTTTGTGAGGCTATGAAAAATGACGGAACAACCCTTATCGAGGTACTCATAAATGAGGATGAATTCGTTCTTCCTATGCTTCCCCCCGGCGGCTCAATAGATGACATCATCGTCAGCATCCCAAAGGAGGATAAATAATGAGCAGATACGTTATAGCGGTTTATGTTGATAATAAGCCCGGTGTACTTACAAGAGTTTCAAGTATGTTCACACGCCGTGGCTTCAATATTGATACACTTACCGTTGGTGAGATTGAAAATCCCGCCTATTCGAGAATTACAATTTCTCTGTCGGGTGATGAATATACCAAAAATCAGATTGTTGCTCAGCTTAATAAATTACATAACGTTCAGAAGGTCAAGGTGCTCGCTGACGAAAGCGCCATAAGACGTGAGCTTATGATAATCAAGATGAAGAATAACCCTCACAACAGAGCCGAGATTATGGCTGCCGCTGAGGTTTACAAGGGTAAAATCATCGACTATTCGGTTGAGACAATCAGCGTTGAGGTAACGGGTGAGCCCGTTAAGATTGACGCCTTCATCGAGCTTATGAAGCCTCTCGGCATCCTCGAAATGTGCCGTACGGGTATCGTTGCTATTGAGCGCGGCTCGGAGACTATGTTCAGTCAGGAAATCTGATTCAGATCACAAAGTAAATAAACTCGGCCCTCGGGCCCTGTAATAAAAAACATATACTTTAAACATAAAGGAGTAATTAACATGCAGAACATTTACTATCAGCAGGACTGTAATCTTGCTAAGCTTAACGGCAAGACAGTTGCTATCATCGGCTACGGCTCACAGGGTCACGCTCATGCACT
>JAZUAZ010000273.1:0-3919 GCA_045638245.1 Acutalibacteraceae bacterium
GAAAAATTTACAAAGCTCTGGAAAAGAGACTGGCGTACAAAGCATTGGTGGCAGAAGCCTTATGTAAGGTGGACCTTTGATACCCATATTGTAAATATAGCGATGATGCTCAAAAGCGAGGCGATATCTCATTCGCTTCTCGGCGAAGAATATACCGATAAGGCGGAAAGGCTTTACGGCATTCTTGAAGAATACAATTCAACTCCCGTCGGAGTCTTTACCGGTGATGAATGCCTTTCGGGGCTGAGCCCCGTTCAGGGTACGGAGCTATGTGCTGTTGTTGAGCAGATGTACTCATATGAGCTTCTTTTTGCTGAGACTGGTGATAAAAAATGGGCGGAAAGGCTTGAAAGGCTTGCTTTCAATGCACTTCCCGCAACGATAAGCGATGATATGTGGACTCATCAGTACGTACAGATGAGTAATCAGATTGCCTGTAAGAAGCTTACAGGCGGAAGACATTTCAGAACAAACGGCCCCGAGGCGCATCTTTTCGGCCTTGAGCCTGAATACGGCTGCTGTACCGCTAACTTCAATCAGGGCTGGCCAAAGCTTGCTTTGTCTGCTTTTATGCATAACGGCAATACAATTATCAATTCCGTTCCCGTACCCTGCGAGCTGAACAGTGACGGCATAAAAATCAGAACAGAAACGGACTATCCCTTTAAGAACAGCTTCAGATACTTTATTGAGAGTGACAAGGATTTTACGTTCAAAATTCGCATTCCCTCCTTTGCGAAGAATCTTAAGGTCAACGGTGAGAGTGTAAGTGATGCAGAGCTTTCATTTGATATAAGAAGGGGCGAAGGGAAAGAATTTGACCTTTGCTTTGATACTGAAATCCTTCTTGAAAAAAGACCTTACGGACTTAACTTTGTAAGTAAAGGCTCACTTGTTTTCTCAGTGCCTGTCAAGGCTGAAAAGATTATGCACGAATATGAGAAAAAGGGAGTTGAAAGAAAATATCCCTACTGTGATTATGAGCTTGTACCCGCTTCGGAATGGAGCTATTCTTATGCAGGTGCGGATTTTGAAGCAGAGGAAAGAAAAGTGGGAGAGACTCCCTTCTCGTCAGAAAATCCGCCCGTAGTTATAAAGGCGCAGGTCAGAAAAATTGACTGGGGCTTTGAAAAAGGCTTTGATTCGGTGTGTGCAAGACTCCCGAAAAGCACAGTGCCTATCGGTGAGAAGGAAGATGTTAAGCTTTATCCCTACGGCTGTGCAAAACTCAGAATGACGGAGCTTCCGTTGACAGAATAAAAGCTTATATAAAGAGAAGCCGTGTCCCGTAAATGGGACACGGCGAATTTTAATGTGACACGTGGAAAAGGTTGTCGTTTTCGTATTCGGGCTCTGTCCTTGAGGGTGATACCGTACTTGTTCATAAGAAGGTAAAGCTTTTCTGCTTCCTTGGAGGTGCTCTTTCGTCATTTCCGAATTTTGAAAGAAGTGTCTGCATCTGTAACGCTGTCTGTGTAAGCTTCTTTTTCTTCCGAAGCTCCTTCACTATGTTTTTTATACTACTATCTAATGGCATTCTGTCTTGACAAATATGATAAGTTATCATACAATGTGTTTGCATATACTAGTTGTTATAGATGGCGAGAAAATGATATATGGGAGGAGAAATGGATGTGGGCAATGAAATCAAAAGAGATGTTTGTCCTCAGAAGTACTATGAGAAGGGTAGTGTTATGAAAGATACATTATCAATAGTTGCAGTTACAGTTGTTATAAGTTTGTTTTCGGGAAATCTGCTCGAGGCAGGCGGCTTGAACACTGTAGTTACACTTCTTATTGAAGCCTTGTTTGTTGTTGTTATGTATGCAATGTGTCATTTTCTGCTTAAAGGTTCTAAGGTTAGACTTGCTGAAACTTACATAAGCATCTGCGAAAACGGAATTTGCGGCGTTTATCCTATTAACGGTATGAAAAACGGAAATTTTTCATTGATGTACAGTGAAATTACAAAGCTTTCAGTAAAAAATGACAGATTGATAATTTTCTCAAACAAAGGCAGAATAATCCTTACTTTAGTGGATGCACAAGGCTCAGCAGCTCTTATTAACAGCAGAATGCATGCTTGCAGTTAAGCGGTTGTTGAAAAATCAACAGAGGATCGTAGAGGTTAAAAACCTTTAGGATAAAATAAAAAATAAAAAAAGGAGAAAGCAAAATGAAAAAAATCAAATTAGTGTCAATGATACTTGCTCTTGTTATGATTATTACAATGTTTGCAGGATGCGGCAGTAATAAGAGTGCTGACAATGGTAACGGTACAGATTCAGGTGTAAATGGTGGAGAAACTCAGGTGAAAGAGAATCAGATAGATGCAGGTGCTATGATTCTTACCAAGATGGGAACAGTACCTGACGGTGTTCATTTTACCAGCGGAGGTATTGTAACTGAATTCGAAAAAAACGGTGATGAGGAAAGAGAACAGGTTCTTAATCAGAATGGTGTAGCTTTTAATGATATATGGTATAATGATGTTCATTCTATTATCTCTGATGGTGTTTGCGTTGTTTATAATAAAGATAAACAAGGAAAAAAATTGCTCGGAGTAGTGGATAGTGTAAGAGAGAAGGAACTTGTACCTTGTGAAGCAGTTGATGTGCAGCTTCTTTCTGAAAGATTTTTACTTCTGTGCTATGAAACCGGTTTAGGAACAGAAGATGATAAATTCGGTACTAATTTCAACAATTCAGATCATTATAATTATAAGGGTTATGGTAAAATTCTTGACCTTGAAAAAGGCGAGATTGTTCCCAATATAGAAATTACTACGTCGCGTTATGATGTTGAGGCCGCCGGTAATGTTATTTTTGTTGATAAGGATTATCCTGCTACAGAAGCTTATACTGCAGATGGCAATCTGATAGGAACTTATGAATATCTTTATGTGTATTCTGAAAATGAAATGGTTTTACAGTCAACCGCGGAAGGTATTTGTGTTTATGACAAGGATATGAAGCGTGTAAGCGTTCTTGAAACAGATGGTTATGATGATAAGTATGAGCCTCTTGAGGATTCAAAGGATAAGCTTGTTCATGAGTACCTGAAGGAGGATGGCAAAAGATATTACTGTGTTACCGATTTATACGGTAAAGCTTTGTCGGCAGAGTTTGATACAAGAATCAATAGAGAGTTTTGTCAGTATATATCCGTTGGCGTGGGCGATGACACAAAGATTGTAGATTATAAAGGTAATGTTATATTCTCGGATTATAGTAGTGTCAAATATTTGGAAGGTGGATATTTTGTTGTCCTTGAGGATGCGGCAGGCGAGTGCAGTTATGTTTACGGGCTCAACGGTAACAAGATTAATGAGGCTCCTTTGAAATCTGATTTCGTCAATGCATATGTAGAAAGAGATACATCCGGTGGGCTTTTAATTTTTGAAACTGGTGAGATGATGGCTCCGGAAGACACTGTTGATGATGGTATAGGTAGTCTTGTTCTAATAGGAACAACATTATACGATATAGTTACAGGAAAGACAGTTCTTACCGATGTTGATGCTTGTGTCGCTACAGGAAACAATCTCTATGTCTGGGATAATGAAACAGAGGTTTATACCCGTTATATAGCAGAATTTAAATCTTAAAACAGAAAATACCGTGTCCCTGAACGGGGGCACGGTATTTTTATAAGCTTAATGCGACACGTGGAAAAGGTTGTCGTTTTCGTATTCAGGCTCGTAGGTCAGATGCATACCAAGCTTTCTGAAGTATGCGGCATCCACACCTGAGGGGATAACCGAGATGTGAGCCTCACAATTTTTGAGAAGCGGCAGGCAGGAAAGTACCTTTGCGGCATTTTCGTCGGTTGCGGCACTTACAGAAAGGGCAACGAGCACCTCGTCAACGTGAAGACGGGGGTTTTTACTGCCGAGATAGCTGACCTTGAGGTCCTGCAC
>JAZUAZ010000274.1:0-26397 GCA_045638245.1 Acutalibacteraceae bacterium
TTTTTTGTTCAAATAATTTGAAAAAACAGTTGATTTTTTCTTTCTGATACTGTATAATATCATCTGTTGCATAACGGGGTGTGGCGAAGTTTGGTATCGCGCTTGGTTCGGGACCAAGAGGCCATGGGTTCAAGTCCCGTCACTCCGACCACGAAAAAGCCTTATAAACTCTATGTTTTTTGAGTTTATGAGGTTTTTTATTTTTGTCTGAAAATGAGCATTTCTAACGGATTTCTAACGGGCATTAAACATTGAATGTAGCAGACATAGATTTTGCAATGTTTTGTTTCCGCTCAGTATCAAGATGTGCATATATGTTTGCAGTTGTTCTAAAATCTGCATGACCTAACCACTCTTGAATATCTTTCAAAGAGAAACCGTTAGCTATTAATAAACTAGCACAAGAATGTCTTAAGTCGTGAAATCTGATTGACGGCAAATTGTACATCTTTAGCATTTTTGAAAACTTTCTAGATATATAATCGGGTGCATATGTGTGACCGTCTGACCATTTAAAAATATAGTCATTTTCTATGTACTCTTTACCGAATAGTTTTCGGTTTTCTTCTTCCTGTTCTTTAAGCTTAAAAAATATCTGCTTAACATCATTCGTTAACGGATATGAACGGTAACTTGACGATGTTTTTGTTGCATCTTTTTCAACAACAGTATTACACTTTACAACAGTATGCTTAATTGTAACAAGATTGTTTTCAAAATCTATGCTATCCCATTTTAAACCTAGAGTTTCACTTTTTCTTAATCCATAAATGACAGTTATGTATATCATCGAATATAAGTCCTCATGTTTAATAGCATTAAAAAGTGCATTTAATTGACTAACTGTGTAAAACTCCGTTTCTTTTCTTTGGTATTTTGGTAAGCGAAGGAACTCGCAAGGATTTTTTGAAATCAAATCATTTTTTAGAGCTTCTTTAAGAACTAGATTTAAAATCAGTTTATGACTTTTCATTGTTTTAGGAGATAAGCCACCTTTACCGTTAAGCTTTCCGCTTTCACTTTTAATGTTAATGTACTCTTGCAACACTTCTACATTAACTTTGTCAAGTTTAATCTTTTTGTTCTCAAAATATGGTATAATTTGAGTTTTTGCTATTGTTTCATATCCTTGATAGGTAATTACATCAACTTGATTCTTGATACTTTCAAGCCAAGATTTAACATAATCGCTGAACAAAATATTAGCTTTAAAAAGATTACCGGTTTTTTCATATTCTCTTAATGTTTCCCGGAGTAGCTTATCAGCTTTCTTTTTATTGCCTTTAGTTAAAAGTCCTGTTGCAATCCATTTTTGTTTCCTTTTTCCGTTAGTGTCTATTGAATTTATAACGATATAATATTTATCGTTTTTTATCTGCAGGCTTCCTGTCATTTTAACTCCTTTCTAATCTGAAACCTGTCATTACAACCGATTAACGATATTTATTTATATAGTCTATCAAATAAACTTTAGGTATAAGATATTTTCTACCCACTTTAATATATTTGATAGTACCGATTTTCAAAAGTTTATATAATGAATTTTTGCCTATTTTAAGGGCAGTGCAAGTTTCTTTAACTGTTAATACATCTTTGTAATTGCTAAACATATCGCACCACCTTTAATAGTTATCCTCTATAAAGTAGTCACTAGGTATTTCTTCTATATGTAGTGACTCTTCTCTGCTTTTTTCAAATTTAATAATATTATGTATTCTTCTTATGAAGGCGTTATAGGTTTTATATTCTGTTCGTTGAGTTTCTATAAATTGCTTGTTTAACGGAATATTGCTGATTATGTATACTTTAGTATATACGGCGGTTTTGTCTGTATATCTTGCAGAAAGTTTACAAGGATAACCGTCAAGATATTGTAACATGTCAGATATTGATATAGAACTCCTGAATTCATCAAATAAAATAACATCTTGATTTTTATAATTATCAAATGGATTTTTGTAGTTTGTGATTTTACAAACATTTTTATAACCGTATTTTTCCATTACAAAACGAGTTTTGCCTGTTGCGGTATCACCATAAATATATGTTACAGTTAAATCACGCCAAGTATCAGATGCATTGTTATCAATAATAACTTGCCTTAATTGTTGTAATTGTGATATTTTAGTTCCATACGACGGATATTGTTCGATGATATCATAATCACTATAACCGTCTTTAATCATCTGAAGTACATCTTCGGATATCTTTGTGTTTTTGGTTGCCACATCTAATGGCATTTCTCCGTATTCTTTAAAAGTGTCAATTAAATTAGTTTCTTTCTTTTCTGTGTCAACATATTTACCCTCTTTACGAATGTAATCTCTGTTTTGTTGGCAAGTGCCATGGGCAGCTTCAATATGCGCCTGAGGGAATAACTTTTTCAATCTGTCGAAAGATACTGCATTTTTGAAGCATATAAAAATATGTGTATGATAAGTTTCGTTTTCTTCATCACACATGCAAAAATATTCCCAATTCATTTGATTTACAACAGAAAAGATTTTTTCATGCGTGAATTCCTTTTCTACAGGGTTGTTAATAGTGAGCTGATATTTTCTAGCTCTGCTTTTTTCTGTCATATATGACCTCCTTTTAATTGAATTGATAACACAAATTACACAAGTTATGCAAAAGGGTAATACTAACCTTTTGCATAGCTGAATAAGTACACATCTAACAGTGTTGCTATTATGCGGATAACAAATGGGTTAACACGAGTTAACAAAACTGTTTACAAGACTAATATACAACAATTAAACTAATTTGTCAATAGCTATTTACAAATTTGTTATTATGTGATATTATACATGCAAGAGGTGATTTTTATGCCATATACAAAATTATTAAATGATGTAATTGATAAAAGCGGATTTACACTAAAGGAAATCGCAGAAAAATGTACTTCGAACGGAGTGAAAGTCACTACATCATATATCAGCACACTAAAAAACGATACAAACAATAGAGCTCCGTCAGATGAAATGTCAAGGGCAATTGCACGAGCTTGTAATTGTAAAGAAGAGGGTATATTAGTTCTTGAAGCTTATATTGACAACGCTCCGCCAGAATTTAAAGGAGTTCTTGAATTTCTGAAAAGAATATTAATGTCCTCAATGATAGGTGTTTTTGAAAATGAGATTGATAATGATAGTTTTGAAAATATTTTAAAAATGGCAGATAGTATGCCGTTATCTTCTTTGCTCATTCAATTATCAAAAACAACTGAAGAAAGCATACAAAAAACCTTTGGTATGTTTAACATGTCATCTACGATAAAAGACGGATTTAATGACATAAAAATTCAAGCTGACCTAAAAGAGGCTCAAGGCTTTCCTGTATTAGACAACTCAATGTATCCTATTATGCCTGAAAACTCCAAAGCAGTAATTGAGTACAAAACGATTCAAGACTTCAATAATGGAGATATAATCGCATTTTCAAGAAAAAATGAGGCTGAGTTAATATACAGAAAAGTTGTTTTTCTTGATGAAGAACATAAAAGAGTTGCAGTTTTTCCTATCAATACTGAATATGAAACACAAACTTTTGACTGCAAAGATATAAATATACTCGGAAAAGTTAAACAAGTAATCACAAATTTATAAGCGACCTTTTTCGCTCGCCGCTAGGCAGAGGGTGACACACGGAAGTGTCACCCTCGCTTTTTAGCGTTTGCGGGCGGAAGAGGGAACAAAAAGTCCGTCAAGGGCAAGACAAGTGCTATGCACCCTTGACAGACTTTTTTCGCTTTTAAATTTACGTTCTTGTAATGACAGCATTTCTAACACTTTTTCTAACATTTTTTCATTTAATGAGATTTTTATGATAATATTGTTTTATAGGTAAAACACTGAAAAACCTTTATTTATAAGGGTTTTCAGGCATTTTATAACTCTTCATAAAACTATATAATACATAACTTTGATAATTCGGGACCAAGAGGCCATGGGTTCAAGTCCCGTCACTCCGACCAAATCAGCACGATGGTTTTGATACGAAACCATCGTGCTGTTTCTTTTCCTAAAAAGCCTTGTGGCACAAGGCTTTTCGATACTTTGGCGCAGCAGATTAGTTTCACTGTATCAAAATTAACAGCACAAGAGTTGAAGTTGGAGTACTTGAACTTACACGTTTTTCAAGTACTTAAAACCATAATGAAACTTTTATTTTGGATTAGTTTCATTGTGATTGAATAAGTTTCATCGTGTCATACAAAAGTTTCAGTGTGGTTTTCAGCTTTTGCAATGCGTTTCTTGATATATTCGCGAAAATATGCAATAATATGTAAAATAGTATTGACTTTTACCTTGCGTAAAAAGTTATAATTCTCTTATAAATGGAGGTGTTTATATGAAAATCAAAACTGTATGCGAGTTGACTGAGCTAACTGACCGCACAATTCGATATTACATTGAGGAGCTACTTATATCTCCTTCGTACACAGAAAACTACTTGGGAAGGAAATCATTCGATTTTTCCAAATCCGACATACAGCAATTGCAAGATATTGCTATTCTTCGCAAGTTTGGTTTTTCTATTGCCGAGATCAAAGAGATGCTTTCAGCACCTTCTCAAATCATCCCAATTGTAAAAGAATTACAACAAAGAAAACAGAACACCATTAATGAAGAAAACTCGCTTCTACAGGCATTGCTGAGGTTGGACGAAAACCAGTCCTACACCATCACCGAACTGGCAGCTCAATTATCTGCCCCTGTTGTGAATGAGCCTTTGCCTTCCGAAGATTACACTATAAATATCGTAAAAGTGATTTTGTATTTCTTCAAATCCTTATTGTTGGGTGTCGTCACATGGCTCCCTTTGGTTCTTTCGCTCCTTGCAGCAATCATCAGTATCCATTCTGACGCATATCCGGTATTCAACCCAAAAGCATTCGTAGTTGTCCTCTTCGCACTCTCTCCCACTTTATTGATGGTTCTTTTACCTAAAGATAAGGTTAGGTTTCCATGGCTGCCCATTGCAAGAAAAGTCCTTATTGTCCTATGCATCCTCAGCATCCCGATTAGTTTTATCTCTTCCATTGGTATCAGCTCACGCTCTGAAACATCGGACATTCGCAATTACCGTCGTTTTGATACTGATTGTCTTGCCAACAGGTCTTCCTTTTTTCAGGATCTGTTTCCAATTTGGCCGCACTATTTTACAAATGAGAAACAGCCAGATGGTAGTTGGGAGACCGTATATTTAGATGCCCATTATTACTACCGTAATCTTCCGGCAATGGATTACACCTATGACATATATGCCGAATGGCCCTTAGAAAAGGAAGAATTTGATAAAGAAGTTGCCCGTGTACAAGCATTGTACGAAAGTAAGTCAAGTGACTATGTTACCGTGCAAAAGGGAGACTATACCTGTTTCTTTTTGTATGATGGCAACCCGCCCTTTGAAGAAGCAACGGACAGTTACACCTATTTCATTTTTGCCTTTGATGAACAAAATTTGATCGTCCGATATATTATGTGTGATAGTCTTGAAAACGGTGTAGATCAGCCATATTATTTGTCGTTAGATTGGTGATTTTTAGCAAGGTTTCATTTATGCGTGAAGGTTTCACTTTTGGGCGGATGGTTTCATTTCAAGTGAAACCAAATGAAACCATTTGAAACCGTATCATTATTATCAACTGTTACCATTTTAAGAAAAAGTACTCACTTAAAGGTGGGTACTTTTTTAATTGAAAAATTCAACCGGCACGTGAATTTAATTCATAAAATAAGTTATTGTATTTCGCTTTTTTGTAGGGTATTATGTATTTAACGGTACCGAAAACTTTTGAGGTGATAATAATGAAAATTTGTATTGGTGAAAATATAAAAAGATTAAGGCAGGAAAAGGGTTTAACCCAGGAAGTTCTCGCAGACTTTATCGGTGTGACTTTTCAGAGTGTAAGCCGTTGGGAAAGAGGAGAAAGCTATCCTGACATAACATTACTACCTGTAATCGCTGAGTTCTTCAGTGTAAGTGTAGACGAGCTTTTAGGGGCAAATAAAAACCGTGATGAAGCCGAAATAAATAAGCTTCTTAAAGAGCATGACAATTACACAGATGAAAAGCTTATCCTGAAATCTATAATTGCACTTAAAGAAAGATACCCTAATGATTATAGAGTGCAGTTAAGATGGATGAGTTATCTGATATTTTATAATTGGGAAGAGCTTGAGAAGAATACTCCTGAAATTGTATCAATATATAACTATATACAGAATAACTGCACAAGCGATGCTGTTCGTATCTGCGCTAAAAGATACTATATTTATCTTATGAGTAATCTTGCTTGTAAGGAGAATCCAAAGGTATCTTTTGAAGATTACGAGTACATTATCAGGGAAATGCCGCTTATGAGAGACGGCAGAGAAAACTACTACTATTTGTACCGGCTTCATAAGCATCCCGATGCAGATAAAATAGCTATGGAATCAATTGAAGAAGCACTTTTTATCTTTTATTGCAATTTTTCCGATTACTATTATATGACTGATAAGTTCTCTCTTGATTACAGAATTGAAATTTCTGAAAAAACGAAAGACTTCTTCAATTACATATATAACGACGGAAATTACAGCAGGATGTGGAGAACAGTAATGAGCCGTTGTTATGGTATGCTCGGTTTTTTCTATTTCCAAAAGGGAAATGAGAAAAAATCTCTGCAAAATTTGAAAAGAGCCGCCGAGCTTGCTGTGAAGTTTGATAATCTTGACAGAATAACAACTCTGCACTCTGATTTGTTTGAGGGAAAGGAATTCGACAAGCAGGAGCTTGGAAGTACTTTTGTCGCTAAAAGTTGGATGAAGGAAAATATCGAAAATTATCCGCTGTCAGATGAATTTAAAAATAAAAGTGAATTTAAAGAAATTATGAGTATACTTGCTTGATTTGTCAAAAAAACTCCATCCTTTTCTTAAAGGATGGAGTTTTAAAATATAAGTGAATATATCAGCCTAATTCCTTGATCAGCTCAGGAAGATTTCCGATGTCTGAAAGGATCTTAATGAATGCGGTTACAAACCACATAAGAGTATGAATGAAGCTGTTTTTAGGAGGCTTTGTTACTTCGAGCTTCTGAGTATTCTCAACAAAGTCTTCTGTTTTGATAAATGTAAAATCACATTCTGCTGCTGCGTGATCGGAAATTGTCTTGCCGGAATCATCTGTTACATTAACATATCTGAAACCGCTTACAACAATGTCAACACCGCCGCCGGGTCTGTACATAAATCTTTCAACAGAGTCCCAGTTGCCCCATGCGGGAAGACCTGAAATGTGCCATTCGTACATGTTGAAGTAGTCACCGTTGTTGTGATACTCAATCCATGCATCCTTGAATCCGCCCTGTTCACAGAAGAGGTTATAAAGTGAACCGTTGTCTTCGTGTGTATGTATATGGTAATTGAAGTCACCGGTAATGATAACAGGTCTGTCATTTTCGGCTGAGCGAGCCTCGATAAATTCAGCAAGCTGCTTGTACTGACTTGTTCTTGCAGCTACAGATTCCTTTCCACCGTAAGCATCAGCATGGAGATTGTAATAGTCAACATATATGCCGTTGCCGAGGTCAATTACTGAATATACAAAACCCTTGGGAGTAAGCTCGTCCGAACCGTCTGAAAGAATACCGGCAGCATCGTTCCATGCAACACGTGTTTCATTGTATATGGGCATATCCTTTGTGAAAATGTTAAGTCCGTCGCCACCGGGGATACTACCTGTATGGTTCGTTGTATAGTTGTACCCGTCCATGCCTTCTGCGAGATACTTGTGGTATCCGAAGTCTTCCTGAACAGCAACAATATCAAAGTTGTTTTGTGAAAGGTACTTTGCAGCGGAGGTCTGGTTGCCTGCTACATTTTCACCTGAAAGAGCAGCAAAGGGGAGACCGGCAACGTTAAAATTTACTGCTTTGATATCGTACTTTTCGGCTGAGTCGTAATCATAAAGAGGAATATCGAAGTATTCGGATATATCCTCGCCGTTGCAGGTATAGTTGAGAACCCAATAGATTTTATTGTAATCTTTGTAACCGCCATTGTTTGCATCCTTGAGATAGTCTCTGTAGATTACACCGTACTCATCACGCTCTGCAGTTGCTTCGTCACGTTTGAAGGTGAGAGGTTTACTGTAATCGATATTTCCGTTGGCATCCTTTGCCCAATAGTTGGAATTATCAGTTGAATTGATTCTGAATCCGCGCCAGTTGGTTTCGCCGTCAAGAGAAATCATACACTCAATTTTTGTTGTTCCTGCTGGGAAAACAAAGGTATATGAAAGGTCGTTAAGCTCACGCGATATTGCATAGTCACCGGGGTTGCTCTTTTCTTTGATTTCGTAGGACTGATGGCTGGGATATTCCATCTGATAAAGTGTTGATTTGTAGAGGAAGGGAGCAATTTCTACCTGAACCCCTTTTTCAGTTGTAAAGCTTTCTGCATGTGCGGTTATACTGCTTGCAAAGGATGAATCGGGGCTTGCGAAGCAAGAACAACTAAGTGTCAATATAACTGCAAGAATAATGCACAGAAATTTTTTCATAAAATCTCTCCTTTTTGCAATGTTTATTGATTAAATAATAACACACTTTTAATAGGAAATGTTAATATACTGTGAATAATAAGCTGAATTTATGTTTTTTGGAATTATTTCATCCACAATGATGACGTGGTGCTATATCTTTATGTATGGAATAAATGAAGCTAAATTTTTGTTCGATGAAAAAGCTGCAAAAGAAGGGTATATGCTTTACTTTTGTTCTATAATGTTGTAAAATGTAAAAGCAAACAGAAAGTGAATACGGGGGTGATGTCAGTGGTAAATGAAGAAAGAGTAAAAGAACTGGAGTTGCTTGACAAAAGGCTTGTTTTAAGAAGAAGGGCAACGGTTGTATTATTCGTTATTTTATCTGTCGTACTTGTTGCATATACAGCGAATATTGAAATGAAAATCCGAAAGCTTTCGCAAAGTCCCGCTGTTGTTGTTTATAAAGAATCGGAGAATACAACGCTTCTTTCTTCAGAAACACAAATACCGTCATCAGAAGAAGCTGTTGCAGACATCACAACTGTAGCATCCCAGACAACTGAAGATATTTCACAGGATTACAGCTCTGACAGTACAACTAAGCCTCATTCCGGTGTTGAATACAGTAAAGAGGCTCAGGAGCAGATTTATTATGTTACACAGTTCGGAAAGAAGTATCATATATACGGCTGCAGTTACCTGAATGATTCAAAGAGGGTGGTAACGAGTGAGGGGATTACAACAGGAGGATATTCACCTTGTTCAAGATGCATAGGATAGGGTTTGGTTTTAGTTGTATTTCAAATAAGATTTTGCTATAATATTGGAAAAATTCAGTAAAGGTGGTATTTTTTTGCGTATATTAACATCTGAGCAGATGAAAGCTGTCGAAGAGTATACTTCGAAATTCGGAATGTCGTACCAGCGTATGATGGAGAATGCCGGAGCAGCTTGTGCGAGAAATATAAGAAACATCCTTGAAAGAGAAAACATTACAGGAAAAAAGATTATTGTTGTCTGCGGTAAGGGAAATAACGGCGGTGACGGTTTTGTAATTGCAAGAAAGTTTGCAGAAAACGGATATAAGGTATGTATACTTCTTGCCTCCGGATATCCGGGAAGTGCAGAAGCAACTTATATGTACAAGCTTGCACTTGATCTGTCAATTCCCACAATCTGGTTTGAAGCAGACAAAGCAAAGGCTATCAAGACAATTAAAAATGCAGATATAATTGTTGATGCGATTTACGGCTTCAGCTTTTACGGTGCCTTAAACGAGGAAACAGAACTGTTGCTCAGAGAAATGAATGAAGCTGATGGGGTCCGCTTTTCAGTTGATTTGCCAAGCGGTGTGTATTGTGATAGCGGATATTATGCAAAGGGCTGTTTTAAGGCGGATTATACTGTTGCTATCTCTGCACTTAAGCCTGCTCATGTGATTCACCCTGCTTGTGACTATTGCGGAGATATTGTAGTTGCCTCAATCGGGATTCCGCAGGAGAGCTATTCGGTGGTGTCTGAATGTGCTTATACCTATGATAGAAGCGATGTAACAGAGCTTTTTCCTGTTCGTGAAACAACGGCGCATAAGGGGAATTTCGGACATGTGCTTTGCATCTGTGGAAGTAAGAATATGCCCGGTGCGGCAGTTATGTGTGCAGGTGCGGCTTTGAGAAGCGGTGTGGGACTTGTTACGGTTGCGTTTCCCGAGAGTGCGTATATTCCAATAGCATCTAAGCTGACGGAGGCTTTACTTATGCCGCTTGAGGAAAATGTATACGGTACTCTTTCGTCGGGCTGCATCAAAGAGATTGAAAGAAACATTCATAAATATGATTCTGTTGTTATCGGCTGCGGACTTGGGCTCAACGAAGATACAATCAGTGTTGTGAAGTGGGTAATAGAAAACGCAAAGGTGCCCGTAATAGTTGATGCAGACGGAATAAATGCGGTAGCTAATGACATAGATATTCTTCAGAGGGCAAAGTGTAAGCTCGTTTTTACACCTCATCCAAAGGAAATGTCGAGGCTTAACGGTGATGATATTCAACGTGTTATGTCAGATTCAGTAAAATGTGCTCTTGATTTTTCTCATAAGTATGGTGTTCTCACAGTGCTTAAAAGTGCGAATACTGTTGTTGCCGTGCCTAAAAGTGATGCTGTTTACATCAATTCAACGGGAAATAACGGTCTTTCAAAGGGTGGAAGCGGAGACATTCTTGCAGGATTGATGGGTGGTATGGCAGCCCAGTCCTTCATGCTTAAAGATGCGGTTACTGTAGCTGTGTATTTGCACGGCTTTGCGGCGGACAGTGCCGCAGAGAGGAGTTCAAGAAGCGGTATGCTTCCGGGAGATGTTATACAGGAGCTGAAAACGGTTTACAGATTTTTTGAAAAATAAGCCCTCGTCGGGGGAACGATGAAATGAAAAAATCCTTGAATTTGTTTTTGATTTTTATTGTTTTGTTTTTTTTAGGCGGATGCAGTGATAAAAAAGAAATGCTTAGAATCACACCGTTTGCCTGCGAAGTCAGAATTTTAAACGACAAGAGTATCAGTGAGGGTATATTTGTATACGAAAACGATGACAGTATGCACCTTGAATTAACGTCAGGTGCAGAGGTTAATGGCTTGAGAATTAGTTACGCAGACGGCAGATGCAATTACAGTTCAGACGATATCGGCATTACACTTCCTGAAGACGCGGATAGTCAGCAGGTATACGGCTTGTTTTCAGCATTGAGGTTACTTGATGCTTCGCAGGTGGAAATTTTAAAAAATAAAGAAAATGTATTCGGGCTTATAAACAATAATGAAGAATACACATATACTGTTGACGGAGAAAGTGGAAGGCTTTTGAGAGTAAGCAGTATTCACGGAGAAATAATATTCAGATATCAGGATTAAATCAAGGACGCACATCTTATAAAAGGTGTGCGTTTTTTTGTCGAATATTATTAATAGGGAAAAGCATAAAATTATAACCTTGCTGATTAAAACGGAAAATTGCAGTTAAAACTATTGATGAAGAAACATGCAGGGAGGAGAACCATGTCAATTAAACGCGGAGAAATATACTATGCTGATCTTAGTCCGGTTATAGGCTCTGAGCAAGGTGGAGTAAGGCCGGTTCTTATCGTACAGAATGATGTAGGTAACAAGTTCAGTCCTACAGTGATTGCGGCGGCTATTACAAGTAAGCAGTTTAAAACGAGCTTGCCTACGCATATAAGAGTCAATGCTCACGGCTGCGGACTTTCCAAGGATTCTATAGTGCTTCTTGAGCAGGTCAGAACTCTTGATAAAACACGCCTGAGAGAAAAAATGGGAATTCTTGATAAAGCGGATATGTATAAAATCGATAAAGCCTTATCGGTAAGCTTCGGGTTGAACAGTCCGATTACATAAGGCTGAACAAATAAAAACAGATGCATCAGCTGGTTGAAATACCAACCGGATGCATCTGTTTGAAATTTATCGGTAAGTTTCCCGATTTAAGAAAATCTTATTTTGACTTCTTAGCATTCTTATTAGGATTCATAAGAAGCATACCTATAGCCATAATCACACCAAATACGATAAGGTAGAAGAGAACGGGACAACTGAATTCTCCGTTTTCCTTTGCCTGGATATAAGGAAGATAACCGTGTGAATAAATAGCTGCGATAACCATAAAGCCTGAACCGATGATGCCTAATGCAGGTAACACAATTCTCTTTACAGCGGGAAGGCTCTTTTCTTTTCTCATAAACTGAACGAACATGGGAATGTAAAGAGCATAGATTGTGATGATGGGAAGCTCTGATGAGTCAAAGCTGAACTTGCCAAACCAGGGTGTAGGAGCAAGGTTTGCACCGTAGAAGTATACAAGCCATGCAGCAACAACAACGAGACCGATGATGCATGAGTTTGAGGGCATACCCGAGGCGGGGTCGATCTGCTGCATAAGCTTCTGCTTGGGACCCATGTTACGTACTGAAAGTGAATACATACCGCGGATACAACCGATGAGAAGGCCGTTAAGAGTGCCAAGGCACGAAACTGCAACGAAGAGGTTGAGAATGTTACCGAGAACATTACCGAATACGTTAACGAATGCGGGAGCAGTACCTTCAGCAATAAGAGTCTGTACTGAAGCACCGCCTGCAACGCCGACATAATAGAGAAGGTATATAGCAATAATGATAATACCGCCTAAAACGAGAGCGATGGGAAGATTTTTCTTTGAGTTCTTGATTTCTGAGTTGATTGATGTAGCAAGAATCCAGCCTTCGTAAGCGAAAGCAGTAGCAACAACAGCACCGAAGAGAGGTGAAATATCGCCTGCGCTTGTAGCAAAGTTAGAAGCAAGAATTTTTACAGGCTCGTTGTCAAGATTGTGTGTGAGTCCGTAAATTGTACCTACAACAGCCATAAGGAGAAGGGGGATAAGCTTGATGAAGGTTGCACTGATCTGAAGCTTACCTGCAAGCTTTGAGGAAAGTGTGTTTACTGCGAACACAAAAATAAGAATGAAGCCGGCAAGAAGGAAGGTTTCAGAACCAGTTACAGGGTCACCTGCGAGCTTGAAATCCGGATTAACCGACACCATAAAGGTGAGGAAGTATCTTGCTGTAAGCCATGCAAGAACTGATGTCATTGCGGGTGTGTAGATGATTGTTGCGAACCAGCCCATAAAGTAAGCGTATTTGCCGCCGATTGTAGCTTCGGCATAGTCAACAAGACCGTTAACCTTTTCATACTGCTGAGCCATAACGCAGAAGGCGAGAACGCAGAATATCATAACTGCGCCGCCGATGATCCATGCGATGATACCGAGGGGCATATCGCCGTTTGTTTTGTCAAGGATTGCCTGTGCTTTAAAGAATACGCCTGAGCCGACAACTGTACCTACAACCATACATATTGCCATCAGAAGACCGTATTGCTTTTTAAGACCGTTTCCATTTTCCATAAAATTACTCCTTTTTCTGAGATTTTTCTATATTATAGCACAACAATTGCGAATTGTAAATACAAATTTTATTGACTTTATCAAAAAATAATGCTAAAATATCAAAAGTAAGCAATATCATCTTGAGGAGTGTAAACTATGAAAAAAGTAATTAGTACATTAATTGCGGTTATAATGATAGTCGGTTGCTTTACCTGCGGTCTTATTGCGAATGCCGAAGAGGGCTCGATGCTTGACGATATCCTGAACAATGCCGCTAATATGGAAAACTTTCAGAATGCGGTTCTTGGTGGAGGCATAGGCTTCGATTATTCCGCTAAAGAGGAGTACTACGATATTGACAGTATGATACAGGACGGTAAAATCGGCGGTCAGATGCTCGGTATTAGTGTTGATTATCTTTATAACAGTACCGAGACTCTGTACTGGAAGGATGTTGCAATTTCCAAGGACGATGTTACTCTTGCTTATGCTAACATAAATTCTTACCTTAAAAGAATTATGAAGGAAAAGTATGGTGACTATAAGCTTTTCTCAATGGAAAAGAATGAGTACGGTATTCCCCGTGCCTCGTATTATGCTACAACAATTGCAAATTTCCTCGGAAATCTTTTTTATCCTGACTTTGTTGATGTAACAATCAGCTTTGAGGGAACTGAAACTGTTAGTGAAGATGATTTTTATTCAGCTATCGTAAGGCAGTCGGGCTTTGGTGAGCTTCTTCAGAGCAACTGGTGCGATCAGGGTATAGTTGACTTCAGACCGATGCTTGAAACCTGGGGTCTTGTGAGTGAAAACATACTTGATAGTGAATATTTCAGCGGTTACCGTCTTGGTAAGAAGCTTGTTGCTGCAGTAATCAATAAGTTTATTTCAGAAGGTCCGGTAGTTGCTTTCCTGAATATACTTCAGGTATATGCGAGAAGCTACAAAACATATCTTTACGAGGCTACCGAAGCACTTTTCAGACTTAAGCTTGCATCGGGAGATATAGATATTGTCGAACTTGAATCTCTTCACGAGCTCTTCAATATTGTTTTTAACGGAAACAATCCCGAAGCAACGGATAAGCTTCAGTTTGTTCAGATGCCCACAAACCGCTTGTCAAAGGCGGCAGATAAGGCTGAGCTTTTCCTGTATTTCCTTTTATATTCCAATATCAACGCTCAGTATAAGAATAATATCGCAGTAATAGACAACTACAAAGGTTATGTAAATTCTTCGTCTTTATCTGATGAAGAAAAGAGCAATATCAATGCAATTCTTGATGCTATACTTAAGGGTGATGTATCAGATCTTGTTACAAAGCTTACTTCTCTCGTTATGTATAATATTCAGGAAACCCCAAACGATTGGTTCAATTCACTTAAAAATGCAATTGCTGCATTCTTTAAAAAGATTGTAGATTATTTCGATAATTTGTTCAAGGTACTTTCGGGCGAGAAGGAACCTCCCAGGTGGGATCAGGAAAAATAAAAGTAAAGAAGAGAGGTTTTATAACTTCTCTTCTTTTTTGGTTGAAAAATAACTTCATATATGCTATAATTTCTTGGAATTATCTGATAGAAAGGAAGAAATGTATGAGTATAATTGACGCAAGACTTGTTTCGTCACTTGAAAAAATTTATGCAGAGGATAAAATGCCTGAGAAGACGGTTTCATCTTTTTCTATGCTTAAAAATGAAAAAAAATCATTTCAGGCAGCGGTTGAATCTGATGAAGCGGGGGAGGTTTCCTTCTCGGTTATCAGTGAAATTAATGGGATAGAAATAAGCTCCGTAAAGCAGATGAAATCCGATCTTCCGATGTTTAAAAAGAATGCGGATGATTATTACAGATTCAGTAAAAACGGATATTACCCCGATCTTTTGGTTCCTGTTGGTAATACTGTGTCTGTTGAAAAGGGGATTACTTCCTTCTGGATTGAGCTTGATGCTACCGGTACCAAACCCGGTAAGTATACAGTTGAAGTGAAAATTACAGATAAAGTACTTTCTCTCGAAGTTGAAATTATAGATGCCGAACTTGATTTCTCGGATTTTGCTTATACCTGCTGGTTCCATACGGACAGCATTATGTCCTATTATAATGTTGAAGCTTTTTCTGAGGAATATTGGAGAATTACGGAAAACTTCCTTAAGACAGCTAATGAGTACGGAATGAATTGTGTGCTTACACCGATTTTTACTCCTCCTCTTGATACTGAAAAAGGTAAGGAAAGACCTACTGTTCAGCTTGTTGATATTACCTTTGATAACGGAAAGTATTTATTCAATTTTGATAAGCTCACACGTTGGATAGAGATGGCCGAAGGCTGCGGAATAAAGTTTTTCGAGCTGGCACATTTTTATACCCAGTGGGGTGCAAAGTTTGCACCGAAGATAATGGCGACCGTTGACGGTGAATATAAGCGCATTTTCGGATGGGACACGAAGGCTACCTCTCGTGCGTATAAAGATTTTCTCAATGTTTTCTCAAAGGAGCTTAAGAAATACTTTGAGAACAGAAATATGAAAAAAAGAGTTTTCATTCACGTCAGTGATGAGCCTAATTTCTGGATGCTTTCATCCTATAAAAAAGCTTCAAGATACATTCATGAGCTCTTTGAAGGCTACAGAATAATAGATGCTTTATCCGATTACCGTTTTTATAAAAAAGGTATTGTATCAAATCCGGTACCGGCAAATGACCATATTGATAATTTCCTTGGAAATGTTGATGATTTATGGGCTTATTATTGCAGTGCACAGTGCAACCATTGTGTCGCAAACCGATTTTTCTGTAATGATTCAATAAGAACAAGAGTAATCGGTTATCAGCTTTATAAATTCAACATAAGAGGCTTTTTACATTGGGGATATAATTTTTATTTTACACGTCTTGCAAAAAAGCCTATAAATCCCTTTGAGGTAACAGATGCAGGCGAAGCATTCCCTTCGGGTGACAGCTTTATGGTTTATCCTGCTCCTGACGGTACCGCATACCACTCACTTCGTCTTAAAGTTTTTTACGATGGACTTCAGGACAGAGCGGCTCTTACAACGCTTGAAAATCTTTGCGGTAAAAAAACTTGCCTTGATATCATCGAAGAAAACGGAAAACACAATCTAACCTTCCGTGAATATCCTCACAGTGATGAGTGGCTTCTCAACACAAGAGAGCAGGTAAATATGCGAATCAAGGCTGAAGTTACAAGGAAAAAATAACATAAATCAAAAACCTGTCGGATCTCTCCGACAGGTTTTTATTTTATTCGTATCTTTTTTTCATTCTGCCTGCTACGTCAGGAAGGTTAGTGATAATGCTGTCTGCTCCCCATTTGATCATATTATCAATAAGATCGGGAAGGTCAACGGTCCAGGGGTTAACCTTAAGACCTGCCTCGTGAGCCTTTTTGATGTAGTTTTTGTTTACGAAAAGGAAATTGGGGTGCACAGCCTCGCATCCGAGAGATTTAACGTAAGAGAATATTCTCCAGGCGACAAAGGGTGTTGTAGGGCTATTGGGACCGTAAAGAAATCCGGTTCTGCAATTTTTATCAATACGCTTTGCTTCTCTGAGAATATCGGGGCTGAAGGATGAGATAAGAAGCTTATCGAAAAGACCGTGTTCTTTAACTGCTTTGATGGTTTCCCTTACTATGGCAGTCTGCTTCTGCTTGGGAGGCTTGATTTCTATATTAAGAAGCTTGATATCCGTATTTTCAATAAGTGAGAGGAATTCGTCGATGGTGGGGATTTTTGTACCTTTAAAGCTCTTGCTGAAATAAGAGCCGAAGTCATAGCTTCTGAGCTCATCGAGGGTCATATCTGAAATCTTACCCTTACCGTCGGAGGTTTCATCAATTGTGTAGTTATGGCAGATAACCACATGACCGTCCTTTGTGATATGAAGGTCTGTTTCAAAACCGTCAATGCCGATTTCAAGGGCACTTTCAAAGGCAGGGATTGTATTCTGCGGTGCATACTTGTTTGCACCTCTGTGGCTGATAATGAGAGGAGTTGACATCTGTAAATTCACCTTCCATAATTATTTAACATTCCAAAATATTATATCACTTTAGTGATGAAAAATCAATACTTGTTTTCATATAGTGTCTTTTTTCGACAAAAAGTTTAAAGATTGCATCTATAACAAAAAATCGCAGAAAAAATCTGCTATATTGTACATTGTAATTTTATTACAGTTTTGATAAAATAGTATAAATATTTCAAAGGAGATGAAAATTTTGGCTAAGTTAGACAAGCTCAAGACCTTCGCTGGTGAGATAAAAACCCATTGGAATACACCTGCTGAAGGCAAATATGTCCCTTACAAGGAATATAAGGACATATTTTTAGGTGTAGGTTGTAACTATGCAGGCTCTAAGGTTTTGGAGTATATCGGTTTTGCTTCTGCATGCTTCCTTATTATGCACCACTACCATATTCCGTACCTTACATTTTCTATTATAGGTATACTTAATATGCCTCTCGGCTATGTTACCGCTCTCATGTGGTGGATAGTGTGTGACAACCTCGGATTTATCCCGAAACGTACAGAAAAGAAATTCTATGGCGTTTACGTGGGTATGATGTTGTTTGGTATATCGACCCTTATATTTGACTATTCGTTGCTCTTTAATCAGGATGGCGGTTTTATAAAGCTGCTCAATGGTCTTGAGGGTATGAATGCAACGGCCTGCTTTAAAACCTTCGGTACTCATTTCCTGTATTCAGGCTGGGTAGGAGCAAGAAATATTTTCTGGCGTAAAAAGCTTCTTCCTAAGTACGGCAGATATAAGTATTCACTTTACTGTGACGTTATTCCCAAGTGTGTAATGGTTATACTTATCGGTTGGCTTCCTGTTTATAAGATTGATGATGTCGCAACAAGAGTATGGGTTGCAAACCTTCTCTTTGCAACATACAATGTATTCGGCTTCGGTAACTGCCTTGAGGAATGCTCAAAGAGAATCAGCCCCAATCCCAAGGAAAGAATTCTCGTCCGTACATATCCTGTTAAGCTTTCACATTTCCTTCAGACAATTATGTTTGTTGTAATTACTGCAGTTATCGGCGCACTTCCCAATGAATGGGCAAACCTTGATGTATATAGATTTGTTATACCTATTTCCTTCATTTCTCTTGCTGCCATTACAATGATTTTTGCAAGCAAGACAAAGGAAAGAATACCTCAGCCTCCTATAGAGGCAAAGCCACAGATCAAATTTTGGGATGGTATGTTCGGTGTTCTCAGAAATAAGTATCTTCTAATCAATACTGTTGTTGGACTTATCGATGCTCTCGGTAACGGTATGCTTCCTATTGCTACAATTCTTTATTTCTATACCTTCCGTTTGAGCGGTCTTCCCTACAGTCTTATTACAATTCTTATTTCTTTCGCAGGCACACCTCCCGATCTGTTCTCACCCTATTTCCTTAAGAGATTCTCATATAAGCAGATTATGATCTTCTATCAGGTTACAAGAGCACTTGGTAATGCAGCGATTGCGGCTGCTATGTGGTTTACAGGTGATAACCTTATGCTTTGTGGCGCAATCTGTATTGTAGTACTCTTCTTTATGGAAATGACAAAGACGATTCCCACAACAGCAGGTCACGATATGGGCGTTAAGATTCACGACTATCAGATGTATCTTTCGGGTGAGCGTCTTGAAAGCTTTGCAGGTCTTTTTGGTTGGTTTACAGGCCCGATTACATCATTCGTTGGTATGATTATCCCCATCCTTCTTCTCAAGTGGGGCTTCAACAGTAACTGGGAAGTTCTTTTCCTTGATGATGTCAGAAGAAACATCATTGTTATTCCCATTCTCGTTGACGTTGTAGGCTTTACTCTTATGACAATTCCGTACTTCTTCTGGGATTATGATGCAAAGAAGCAAAGTATGGTTATGGAAGTACTCAAGCGCAGAGCTGAAGTTACCGAGAAACAGGCGGAAAAAGAAGGCAAGACCGTTTCAGGCGGCTTTGCAGGTTAAGGAGGGGATATTATGAGTAAAAAAGATAAAATAAAGACAAGAGTATCTCAACTCGAGGCTGATGTTCAGCTTGATATTCCCGAGAGTGAAATCTGGACTTATAAGATTGAAGGCCTTGCTGCACCGCATATAAACAAACCCTTTAAAAATGCAACTGCAAAGAAGATAATTCTTATTCTTGTAATCATTGTTGCTGTTTCACTTTCAATGTTCTTCAGTATCTACAGTGTTGTTCAGAGCACAGGTCTTGAGTTTGAAGAAAACGATAACGGAGGATATACTCTTACGAGATACAGTGACAAGGAAAAAGTACCTCTCGAAGAAATAGTGATTGATTATGTGTTTGAAGTTGTTGACGGAAAACAGGTTACTGACAAGGAAAAGCCTATAACTGAAATCGGTGCTTTTGCTTTCAATGAAAGTCCGGTCAAGGTTGTAAACATTGGTCCTGATGTGAAAAAGATTGATGACAAGGCATTTTATTCATGCTGGTCTCTCGAAAGAATAGAGGTTGACGAAAACAATCCCTACTATTCAGATATTGACGGTGTTCTTTTTAATAAAGAACAGACCGTTCTTATGAATTATCCCTGTAACCATGACCAGTATCTTCGTGTAAAGTACGGTTATGATATTGACAAGGAAAACAAGACTGATGATGAGCTTGCTAAGTACAAGGAGCCTTTCCGTGAGTCCACCACTGAAGAGTACAGCAAACGTCTCGGTAATAAAAAAGTAACTATTGAGCAGTATAGAATCGACATACAGACCTATGTTGTTCCTTCAACAGTTACAACGATCAACGAGCTTGCTTTTGCTTATACAAATCTTCAGGAGATATATCTTCCTGAGGGTCTCAAGGTGATTGAATCCTGCGGCTTCTTTAAGCTTCATGAGCCAAGGGATGAGTGGAGCAACACCGACTCTCTCAACAATATCTACACTTATACTGCTGAAAATGTAACTGATACAGTATTTACTTCAAAGGAAGATCTTGGTGAAGTTTATCTTTCTCTTCCTGAGGGACTTACAGAAATCGGTTCTGATGCTTTCAGCTATAATAAAGAACTCAATTATATCTTTATACCTGAAAGTATAACAAAAATAGGACACCATGCTTTCTATTGGGACTGCCCGAACAAGGGTGAAAACATCGTTTACACTCCTTTATCAGAAGTTGATTTTGAAACCAAGGTTGATGCGGGTGACCAGTGGAGACCTCAGTGCGATACAGGTCTTTTCAAGAAGAGTGTAATTATCAACTACTCCGCTGAAAGGCAGACTTTGGCTGAACCTCAGAAATAACAACAAATCCGACAGTACTTTATGTATTGTCGGATTGTTTTTTCCTTTTTATGTAAAAACAGTTGACCTTTCGCTTTATTTTATGTTAAAATACCATAGAATATACAAGTAAAAGGGGATAATTCTATGAGCAGAGCTACTTACATACAAAAAATAATTCACCGAATTTCTTTGCTTTTGTTTATAATGGCTACAATTGCAGGCTGGTTTAACATAAGCCCTAAGAATGTGTTTATGAGATTCAATACTCTTTGCACTGAGCAGGAAATTACCGGCTGGGGAACATCTGCCGCATGGTGGGCACAGATTGCAGGTGACAGTGAAAATGCTGAGGAGCTTGCAAAGCTTCTTTATTCTGAGGAAGGACTTGGACTTAATATCTACCGTTATAATGTCGGTGGCGGTGAAAAGGATAATCCGAACACAAGACTTCCCGGTAACGAGTGGAGAGCGACAGAAAGCTTCCTCGTTTACAATGAAGAGACAGGCGAATACGAATACGATTGGACAAAGGATGCAGCAGCTCAGAAGATGCTTGAGCTTTCCTTGGAATACGGTTGTATTGATACAGTTGTACTTTTTGCTAATTCTCCCCATTACTCAATGACAGTGTCAGGCTCAGCTGCGGGTAGCTATGAGGACAATACCTGCAACCTCAAGGAAGATTGTGCAGATGATTTCGCAAAATATATGTGTGACGTTGCTGAGTACTTTATTTCAAAGGGTGTACCCGTAAAGTATATCAGCCCTATCAATGAGCCTCAGTGGACATGGGGCGGAGGCTGGGTAGGCCAGGAAGGCTGTCATTATGAGCTTGAGGATATTATCGAAGTAGGCGAAGCTTTTGCTGCTGAAATCAAGGCAAGAGGGCTTGACGTGAAGCTTTCACTTGCTGAAAGTGGTTGCATCAGCGATGATACAATGAATTATATCGATGCTATTGCTGAAAACGATGAAATTATGGATGTTCTCGGCACATATGCATACCATAGCTACTGGACAGATGACATTGCTTACAAATATGCTTTCGGCGAGTATATGAAAAAGAACTATTGTGATATTGAGCTTGAAATGAGCGAGTGGTGTGAGCTTCCCAATGAGCATAAGATTGATGAAATTGAAGCTGCAGTACTTATGGCGCGTGAAATTAGTGAGGATATAAGCCTTACGGGTGTAAATAGTTGGACCTCATGGGTTGCCGTAAATGACGGTATGTACGATGCTGACAGTATGATCGGTGCAAATCAAGACTGTTCTGAGTATATCGTAGGTAAGAGATATTATGCAATGGCTCACTTTACAAAGTTTGTTCCCGTAGGAAGTAAGGCTATCAGCTTTGATGTCAGCAACGCAGATATTTCTGTTGAGAAAGCATGGTGGGATAATGTGGTTGACGGAAAAGCCTATGACCATTATATTATTGATAACAGACTTAATGTTTCAGCTTTCAAGACTCCTGACGATAAATACGTTGCAGTTATAGTTAATAATGGTGAAGAAAAAGAATTTTCCTATGTAATGCCCGGATACACAACTAAGGTTTATGTAACAGATGCTGAAAGAAATCTTGAGCTTACTACTGACGGATGGTACGCAGTAAGTAATGTTGAAGTGCCTGCCACAAGTGTTGTTACCGTTGTATTTGAGCCGTTATTCTGAGTTCGGCAGGTAGTGCTATGAATATACTTCATTTAAAGTACGCAACAGAGATTGCGAAAACGAAATCAATAAGCAAGGCGGCAGAGAATCTTTATATGGGTCAGCCTAATCTCAGCCGTGCCATTAAAGAACTTGAAGAGCATATAGGTATAACTATCTTCAAACGTACCTCTAAAGGAATTACCGTAACTGATGACGGTGAGGAGTTTCTCCGTTATGCCCGCCGAATAATAGCTCAGGTTGAACAGGTAGAGGATATTTATATCAACGGAAAAAGAAAGGTTCAGCAGTTTTCTGCAAGTGTGCCGAGAGCAAGTTATATAGCTGAAGCATTTACTGAGTTTTCCAAGAGCATCAGCACCAATTCACCGGCAGAGCTTTTTTATAAGGAGACTAACTCAAATAAAACTCTTATAAATGTGCTTCACGAGGATTATAACATCGGTATAGTAAGATATAAATCGACCTTTGATGAGCACTATAAAATTATGTTCAGGGATAAAAAGCTTGTGAGTGAGACTATAACAGAATTTTCTTATGTACTTGTTACATCTGAAAACAGTCCGCTTGCAAGAATGGATAACATCACCTCTGACGATCTTGCGGAATTCATCGAGGTATGTCATGCCGATCCTTATGTACCTTCCATGCCGCTTATTGACGTAAAAAAAGCAGAGCTTTCTGAAGCAGTTGATAAACGCATCTATCTTTTTGAAAGAGCGAGTCAGATGGAGGTACTCAGTCGTGTTCCTAACACCTTTATGTGGGTATCGCCTATACCTAAAGAGACTATGAAAAAATATGGTCTTGTTGAGGTTAAGCTCTCAGATGATGATAAGGTGTATAAGGATGTACTTATTTACAAAAACGGATATAAGCTGACAGAGCTTGACAACAGATTTATTTCTGAAGTCAAAAAATCTAAAGAAAAGTACATAAATGCATAAAGAATTCCCCGATTTGTGTTGTGACAAATCGGGGATTACTGTTTTAAAAAGCCCAGTTTCCGTTGATGAATATGGGGAATTCTTTTCCGTTTTCTTTTATACCGGTCACTGATAAATCTTCGGTACCTATCATAAAATCGACGTGTATCGTTGAATCGTTGACGCCCATCTTATGGAGTTCCTCTTTAGAGAACTGCGAATAGTTTTTAACGGTGTTTGTAAATCCTTCGCCAAGAGCAAGATGGCATGCAGCGTTTTCATCGAAAAGTGTTTCGTAGAACATAATACCGCTATTGCGGATAGGGGAGTCAAAGGGTACGAAGGCACATTCGCCGAGCTTTGCGGCTCCTTCATCCATATTTATCATTTCATTAAGAAGTGCTTCGTTTTTTTCGGCGTGAGCCTCGACAACTCTGCCGTCCTTGAAGGTAAGGGAAAAATTATCGATTATTTCACCTCTGTAAGAAAGAGGCATTGAGGAGAACACAATACCTTCTGCACTTCCTGCTAATGGTGTTGTGAATATTTCTTCCGACGGGATATTTGGGTTGAAATATTCGCCTGATAACGTATACTCTCCGCCACCGAGAAAACTGCCTTCCTTCATAAGGCCTACGGTGAGGTCAGTTCCGTTTGATGATTTATAGTGAATTGCTTTTAATTCTGCACTGTTGAGCACATCGCAACGTTGTCTGAAGCTATCGTTATGCTTTCTCCATTCCTCAATCGGGTCAAGAAGATTTCCTTCTTTATCAATAACCCTTGATGTATAGAGTATTGCCTCCCAGAGTTTTTCGACTGCGGCTGATGTTCTGAGCGACGGGAAAACAGTTTTGGCCCACTCTTTACCAGGTGCCGCTGCTATACACCATTTATATTTATTGTTCATTTCATCTCTGTAGGGCTTTATTACTTTATATCTGGACTGAATAGCCTTTGAATACTTGTTCTGATTTATACCCTTAAGTCCGTTAGGATCCTCGGAAAGAATATATATCATCACGGGATTTTTGGTAAGTCTGTACTTCAGCATGGCCTCTTCATAGCTTTCAACTGAACCGAGCACTGCGGGCTTCATGTGTCTGATGCCAAGCTTCTGTATCGGCTGATGTGACCATTCCACAATAACTCTTTCGGCTCCTGCCTTGTAACATTCATCACATAACATAGTGATAAAGTCAGGCTGGTCAAGTGATGCACGTATAATAACTGTATCCTTTTTTACAATGCCGCCACCGGTTTGTGCAATGAGTTTTGCATAGCTTCTGATAATTGTCTTTTTCATTGTCTTCTCCTTAAAGGTTATATTCTTTTCTGATAAGCTCAGTCATTATGTGTGTATTCAGCCTTGCTGCATCCTCCGGATAAGTCTCATCGGTGAAGTTATCACGGTAGGTCTTCGAATATATCCTATATATATCTTCGTTTGAATATCCTGCTTTTATACATTCAGCAACAAGCTTAATTGCTTTCTCAGCCGCAGGCTTCATATTCTTAAGAAAGAGTTTTGTCTGTTCTTCAGTGAGAAGCCCGATGTGAGGGGCAAGTATGTTTCTGACATTAAGTTTTGAAATACGGTCAATTGAATCAAGGGTACAGGTACATCCGACGAGGACGGAGGGGATAATCTTATCTTTGCCGTTATAAACTCCGAGTGTTTCGCAAGATAATAAAAGTTCCCGCTCTTCATAATAGTATGCAACACTGCAGCGTGTATGTCCGGGAAGATTCAGTACACGGAAGGTGATATTGCCTAAGGTGATTATATCGGAATCATTAACAGGAATATCAACCCTTAATTTGTCGGCGTCAACCATGCCGGCTTCACAACCGTACCGTTGAGCCGCCTTGCTGTCAAGGTCAGTCATTAACGTCTTGGCACCGGGACGTTTGAAAATTTCAGCTGCATAACTCCCGGCAATAACCTTTGTATCCGGATATTTCTCGGTTATTTTTACACTTGCAAGTGCATGGTCATAATGAGAATGGGTGAGAAGAATATAGTCAAGCTTTCTTGCGCCGAGTACTTTTTCGATATTTTCAGCAATACGTTCACCCGTAAATCCAAATCCGCTATCGTACAGAATGGCAGTTTTACCGTTATCTATAAGAAATGCGGAGTCACCGGGGAGTACTCTTACGTCGTATATTTTAAGTTCAGTCATTTTTATTTTCTCTTTCTTTATTCGCCGGGAAATAATCAGGAAGATAGGGGAGAACGAAATTAAATGTATCCTCAAGGCAGATTCTTGCTTTTTTAAACATTGTTACAATAGTCCAGGCGTGATTGCCGATGATACCGTCACCTTTGAACATTCTGTATGGTACGCCAAGCTTTTTGAATTTTTCCTCAAGGTCAAAGGCTTCATAACGAAGGTAATCGTGTGTGCACCATGTGAAATAGGTAGGTGGAAATTTCTCTGTAAATTCTGGAGATATGAGCTTACCGTCATCTGTATCTGCGTATTCGAGGATCTTTTTTACGGGCATTCCCATAAATGTAGCACACATCATTTTGATATCAGGGAATTTAGATTGCTTCTTGTCGGGTGAAACCATACTTTTAATATCGTAGCATCCGCAGTGTGAAACAACGGCGTCTATTTTAATTTTGTCAATGTTTCTGAATTCAATACCAAGCTTTTCAAGAATTTCCGGATTATCAAGACAGCTTGTGATGTATGTTATAAAATAACCGCCGGCACTTTCGCCCGCAATAACAGTATTCATCGGGTCTATATTGTATTCATCAGCCCTGTCAATAATATAATCAAGAGCGGTAAAAAGCTCTTTTAACTGAGTCGGAAATACTGCCTGTGGAGCGTAGGTATAGTTTACAGACGAAGCAAAAAATCCTTTTTGGACCCAGTTGAAGATATAAGGATTTCTCATTGTCATAAGACCTGAAATCCAGCCACCGCCGTGGATGTAAATAAGCAAGGGTTTTTTCTCGCTTTTCTTCTCCTTGAGACAGTAATTGAACATATAGTTGTTCTTCTCTTTGCCGTAACGTA
>JAZUAZ010000275.1:0-3512 GCA_045638245.1 Acutalibacteraceae bacterium
GACCGTGGTGAAATCACCCTCGACGGCATTTCAATCAAGGATATCAAAAAGGATGACCTTCGCCGTTCAATGGCAATGGTGCTTCAGGATACCAAGCTTTTCCAGGGTACAATTATGGAGAATATCCGCTACGGAAAGCTCGATGCAACCGACGAGGAGGTTATTGAGGCGGCAAAGCTTGCAAACGCCCACTCCTTCATAGAAAAGCTCCCCGACGGCTATGAAACAAAGCTTCGTGCCGATGCAGTCAATATCTCGCAGGGTCAGGCTCAGCTTATCAATATTGCAAGAGCCTCTCTTGCTAAAACTCCCCTGCTTATCCTTGACGAGGCAACCTCCTCGGTTGACACAAGAACTGAGCGTCTTATCGAAATCGGTATGGATAAGCTCATGGAAAACCGTACTGTATTCGTTATCGCTCACCGTCTTTCAACGGTACGAAACTCTCAGGATATAGTTGTTCTTGAACATGGTGAAATCATCGAAGAGGGCAACCATGAGGAACTTATTGCCAAGGGCGGAAAATACTATCAACTTTATACCGGCAACATTGAAATGGAATAACAAAAAAGCACCCGATGGGTGCTTTTTTAGTAGTCAGGGGGCAGTAGTCAGTAGCCACACGACAACGTGTGTTCAAAAACTGTAAGACCTTCCCGCGATTGTGAATTGAGCATTAAATCGGCAATTAAAAAGCTCCCTGTGCAAGGGCGCTTTTTCCTGACTGCTATTAGTCTGCTGACGGCAAACACGTCTTATGCCCGCAGGGCATCCTGACTACTGACTACTTCTTACAGGTATCTCATCAGTGCTGCTGCCTTGCCGAGAATTACAACCTCGTCAACAATAATAGGCTCGTAATCATCGTTTTCAGGCTGAAGTCTGAAATGTCCGTTCTCCTTATAGAAGGTCTTGACCGTAGCCTCGTCACCCACGAGTGCAACAACGATGTCTCCGTTTCTTGCAGAGGGTGTTCTTTCAACAAAGAGGATGTCACCGTCATAAATACCCGCATTGAGCATACTTTCGCCCCTTACACGAAGGGCAAACATTTCCTTATCACCGGAAATGTGACTGCCTGTAAAGGGAAGATAGCATTCTATCTGCTCAACGGCAAGAATAGGCAGACCTGCTGTAACAGTACCCAAAAGAGGTACGTGTCTCACATTTTCAGCCTGACCTACTATACGGATTGACCTTTTAAGCATAGGGTCACGGGCAATATAACCCTTTTCCTCGAGAGCATCGAGATTATTCTGTACCGATGAGGTTGAGCTGAGGCCAACAGCCTTGCCGATTTCTCTTACCGAGGGTACTGCACCGTAGCCTGCTCTTTCCTTGAGATATTCAAGTATTCTGTATTGATTTTCGCTGAGTTCTTTCATTTTTCTGACCTCTTTTCTGAATGAATACGGAATAAAAATTAAAACAAATGTTCGTTACAGAAGTATTATAGCACACCTTTTCCAAAAATGCAAACATTTGTTCAGTTTTTTTGAAAAAAATTTTTTGTGGCGTGGAGGGTTATCTTTTTCACCTTAATGTTTCAATCATCCTTCAGCCGTAGTAACGCTCATGCCGCTTGGCACTTCCTTTTGTCGGTTGTGACAAAAGGAAGCAAAAGCACGCTTTTGTGTGCTGATAGTCCGAAAGTACTTTCGCTGATACCACCCTTTAATCTTAATAAAGCTGAAAAACTCTGCTCCTGCATAAGTTTTTTTCTTTCTGTGGGCGAAAGGTTTCTCCCGTGTATTTCAACAACAACTCGTCCGTTTCACAGCTCAGCATGCTTGAATATTTAATAAGGAAACCCGCTTGGTTGTACTTGCCATTCAGTTTGTTAACTTGTCTACTGTTCTCGTCATCAATCCAACCACCGTGTAGTCCGACATTCGCTGACCGCTCCCGCAGTGGTTTTAATAAGAGAATTCCTCCGGCCTTCTGCAATTGGACTTTACGGAAAGCAAATTCTTGCTCTTTGATTAAACATTCAAGTAAATATCTATGTAAAATGGGTTAATTATTAAAGCTACCTCTGCGTAATAACTGTAAAAGAAAGATAAAACTTCTCAGCGGCCTGCGGCATTACTTGCTATTGCCGCTAAGAGCGCTTTGCATCCTTTGTCGCTCAGGACAAAGGATGTGCCATAGCGGCATGAGCGTATCCACGGTTGAAGCTTTATTGAAACATTAAGATGAAAAAGCAGTGCCTTATGGTTAGACAAGCGGCATGAGCGTATCCGCGGCTGAAACTTTATTGAAACATTAAGGTGAAAAAGATGTCACGAAGGTATAATTCCCATAAATCCGCCAAAACTATAGACATAAAACAGTAAAGGCGGAAATTTATGAAAAAAATAAACATAATCCAGAAGCTCGCATCAGGTAAAGGCTTCTACGTAACCGTTGCCGTAAGTCTTTGCCTCATAGTCCTTGCGGTGGTAACAGTTTACCGTACCTCAACGGATATGCTCAGGGATATTGTTACCGTACCCGATGAATTGACTCAACAGGCAAGACAGAACGAAACCGACGAATCAGACCCGCGATACGAGCTGCCTTTTGACTTCGAGGTAACCCTCCCCGACCTCAGCGTACCCGAAACCTCAATCCGCTGGGACAATACCGACGAGGAGGAAACCACCGAGCCCCCGACAGAGCCTCCCATTGTCAATGAGGATTACGTTCTTCCCCTCGGCAGTGATATACTACGTGACTATTCACCGAAAACACCTACCTACGACATCACTATGGGCGACTGGCGTACTCATCAGGGCATCGACTTTTATGCCGAGGAAGGTACAGCCGTAAAAAGCATCGGCAACGGCAAGGTGGTACGGGTAACAGCAGATAAAAGCTACGGCTTTACCGTAGAAATCGATCACGGAGATTTTACCGCACGTTACTGCGGTCTGAGTCAGGAAAAGGCGCTCAGACTCAACGACAAGGTTACTCAGGGTGATACCGTCGGATATATTGCCTCGGTACCCTGTGAGTCAGCGGAGGAAAGTCATCTGCACTTTGAGGTTATGAAGGATGGCGTGAGGGTAGATCCGATTGAGGCTATGGGAATAGCTGAGTAAAAGTAGTCAGTAGTCAGTAGCCAGTAGTCAGGATGCCCTTCGGGCATTAAGAGGCGTTTACCGTCAGGCGATAAGAGTAGTCAGGGTGGCTTCGCCGCTTTGGCTACTCCCCACCCGAGGGAGATACGCTTCTCACAGCGAGGGAGCACAGTAAGACCGCTCCCTTTTTCACTCATTTTATCTCACCCGAAAAACGGTGCGGCTTTTGTCTTAAAATGACAAAACTGACAACAGAAACAGTGCAGAATTATTCAATTTGGTTTTTATTCACAAAACATATTTTTCTCTCGTTTTCCGTTGACAAAAAGGCGGTTTTTATGCTATACTTTTGAAGTCGGTATTTTACATTTTATTGTATATATACCTATTGATAAAACATAAAAACTTGGTTCTTTGAAACTGACGGTTAAGTGGAGTTCACCACACGGA
>JAZUAZ010000276.1:0-2196 GCA_045638245.1 Acutalibacteraceae bacterium
TTTTTATTTCTGAGACTTACGGGTATAAAGTAAAGTGCAAGAGTAACAGGCAGAAATGCGAACAAAAAAGCCGTACTGCTGAAAACCATTTAAAGATACCTCTGATTATAGATTGTTTCTGAACACCGAAAGAGCCTTTGAAGGGTTATCCCCAACGAAATAAAGCAGATAGCCCTTTTCATAAACAAGTACTGCCGATTCCAGAAGCATACTCTGTTCGGGCGCATAGGAATCGAATAGCTTTTTACTTTCAATGCGGATGTTATCGATGCTTTCTATGAGCTGCTCACACTGAGCCTTGTCAGCCTTTATTATAAGAATCTCCCTTACGTCCATAACGTAGTCAGTACTGAAATAACTGAAGTAATCGAGGGCATCCGTATCTGCATTATACTTTTTTCTGAGAAAAAGGTTGTTTCTTTCTGTCATACCCTCTGTGTTTACCTGAGAAATTATCTGACTGCAAAGCTGTTCCGGGTCGGCGGTTGATATTTCCTCTTTATCGGAAACAAACATAATAAAAGCTACAAGACATACGAGAGCCACAAATTCGCTCAGTCTTACTATAAGCTTATTCATTTGTATATCTCCTTTTCCTCAACTATACTTCTGAGCCAATAATCCTCATAAAAAGCTCTGCTCAGATGAATTCCGTCAGAGGCATAGCACTCTTTCATATCAATGAATAAGGTACTGTTGTCAAGAAATTCAACTGACAGCTGGCTGCACATTTCTTCGATTGCCGAGTTGTATTCGTCTATCCTGCCGAAGCGCGAGCCGTGTGCCTTACTTGTGTCAACGGGGAAAATACTGCTGACTATTATTCTCGTTTCAGGAAGCTTTTCTTTAAGCTGTGTAATAATTTCCGAATAAAAGCTGATAAATTTTTCAGGCTGATGAGAGCCGTTGTCAAGATTGTTGAGCCCGTAATGCAGAATGATTATTTCAGGATTCATACGTATAATTTTATCTGCGTTATCGCTGAGATGATAAAGACTTGCACTGACCTGAGTTATAAGATTGTTGCTGTTCAGGATATTATAAGCTTCAAGTCCGTTCATAAGAGAATCGCCGGCAATACAGACATTTTTGAAGATATTGCGATAAGTAAGCTCTCCGCTTTCAAGCTTTTCAAGCGTTTCGTTTTTCTGATTCTGAATTCCGTCATCGGGGATCTGCTGTTCATCCTGCAGCTTATCTGACTGCTGATGTACCTTAGAAATGTTTTGCCTTACATTTTCAACCTTGCCATGAGAAAGAGAAAGGAGAATTCGTGTGTCCGTTGCGGTTTTCATCGGATAAGCCTCGGATGAAGAATACATTTCAAAAGCATTCACAGCAGGATATATAAGCATTATCAGAATCAATAATGTGCTGATAATTGATTTTTTCACTTTTTTCACCTTTTAAACCTAAAAAACATACTTATAAATAAGTTTACAACTTTTTTCTTTTTAAATCAATATATTATTTTACAATTCTGCATAAAATTGCAAGAAGCCGGCGTTTTCTTTCTTAATAATACACATCGTTTCTTTTTGTTGACATTTAAACAAACAGGGAGTATAATATTAACAAACTGAAAACGGAGGGAAAAATATGAAAAAAATAGTAGTTGGCGGTGCAGGTCACGGCGGCCTTTCAGCTGCAATTGTTCTTGCGAAAAAAGGTTATGATGTAACTGTGGTTGAGCTTAAAAATCCGTCAGATATGGGTTATGACTGGCACGATACAATGCCCGGTGATACCTTTGATTACATAGGCATTGATTATCCCGAGGAATATGAGCCTTCAAACAGAATGGCTTATGTTGCTCCCGACGGTAAAACTAAGGTAATTATGCCTGATGCAAAAAGAATTGACGTTGACCGCAAGATTCTTATAAACCACCTTATAGATGAAGCAAATAAGGCAGGTGTAAAGCTTGTTTTCGGTCAGAAAATCGTTGCGCCTACAGTAGCCGGTGCATGGGTGACGGGCTTTACTGCAACAGACGGTGAAAACACCTACGAATACAACGGCGATCTTGTAATAGACGCTTGCGGTATGAATTCACCGTTAAGAAGAAATCTGCCTGCACATTTCGGTATTGACAATGAAATAGATAAGCAGCATATTTTTGACGTTTACAGAATATATTTTGAAAATCTCACAGGTGAGCTTACTGATCCTCAGTATATTGTTACCTTCTTCAAT
>JAZUAZ010000277.1:0-1745 GCA_045638245.1 Acutalibacteraceae bacterium
GAAAAATAACTTTCCTTGACGTGGTTGAAAGATTTTTCAGATCTCTTGTAAAAAACGACAAATAATGAAGAGTTTGTAGTTGACAAATCGGCAGATTTGTATTAAAATACACTAAAATAGCATTATTAAACCCAATCAGGAGAAAGACTATGTCAGTTAAAATTAAAACCAATTATGCAATGCCCTTCCTCAGCGAAGGTGAGGTTTCAGCTTTTCAGCAGAAAATAACCGACGCTCACAAGGCTCTGCACGAAAAAACAGGAGCAGGAAATGACTTTACCGGCTGGGTAGATTTACCCGTAGATTACGATAAAGAGGAATTCGCAAGAATCAAGGCTGCTGCTGAAAAAATCAAGAAAAACAACGATGTTCTTATAGTTATCGGTATCGGCGGTTCCTATCTCGGAGCAAGAGCTGTTATCGAATTTATCAAGGGACAGAACTACAATGCAACAGCTGATGACTGTGCTGAGATTTACTTCTCAGGCAACAGCATTTCTTCATCATCCTTTGCAGAGATTCTTCACATCATCAAGGATAAGGATTTTGCCCTTAATGTAATTTCCAAGTCAGGTACAACCACCGAGCCTGCAATCGCCTTCAGAATGCTCCGTGAGCTTCTTATCGAAAGATACGGCAAAGAGGGTGCAGCAGAAAGAATTTATGTTACAACCGACAAGGCAAAGGGTACTCTCAAGGCGTTTGCCGATAAGGAAGGCTATGAGACTTTTGTCGTTCCCGATGATGTAGGCGGCAGATATTCCGTACTTACCGCAGTAGGTCTTCTTCCCATCGCTGCAGCAGGTATCGACATTGATGCTCTTATGGCGGGTGCTGCAGAAGCAAGAGAAAAGCTTATGCCCACCTCAATCGAAGAGAATGACTGCTATAAGTACGTTGCAGTAAGAAACGCTCTTTACAACAAGGGCTTCAAGAGTGAGATGTATGTGAGCTATGAGCCCTGCTTCACAATGATGAATGAATGGCTCAAGCAGCTCTTCGGCGAAAGTGAAGGCAAGGAAAACAAGGGACTTTTCCCAACATCAGCAATTTTCTCAACAGACCTTCACTCACTCGGTCAGTACATTCAGGAGGGTGAAAGAATTCTCTTTGAATCAGTTGTAACCTTCAATAAGCCCAGAGCAGAGATTTATCTTAAGGAAGACAGCGAAAATGTTGATGGTCTCAACTTCCTTGCAGGCAAGTCAATGGCATTTGTCAACGAAAAGGCATTCCAGGGAACCGTTCTTGCTCACAATGACGGCGGCGTACCCAATATCATCATTGAAAATGAGGATATGAAGGAAAAAACACTCGGTTATCTCATTTATTTCTTCGAAAAGGCTTGTGCAGTTTCAGGCTATGTTTTAGGTATCAATCCCTTTGACCAGCCCGGTGTAGAGAGCTATAAGCGCAATATGTTTGCACTTTTAGGCAAACCCGGCTATGAAAAAGAGAAAGAAGCACTTGAACAAAGATTAAATAAGTGATATAATAAATATGTAATTGAAACCGAGCCGTTAAAATAACGGTCAGGTCAATAAATAAAAGGAGGAAATTAAAATGATTTCTATTATCTTAGGACACAAAGGTGCAGGAAAAACAAAGCGCTTGATTTCTTGCGTAAACGAGGCTGTTGAAAACTCAAAGGGCAACGTTGTTTGCGTAGAAAAAGAAACCAAGTTAACATATGACGTGAACTATCGTGCAAGACTTGTTGCAACAGACGAATTTTCAGTAAAGGG
>JAZUAZ010000278.1:0-1957 GCA_045638245.1 Acutalibacteraceae bacterium
ATACCCTTCCATGTGTTAAGATGACCGTGACGTGCATTTCTGCTGGGCATAACGCAGTCAAAAAGATCAACTCCCCTGCTGACACCTTCAATAATATTCCCGGGAGTACCGACACCCATAAGATATCTCGGTTTATCCTTGGGCATATATGGCTCAACGGCTGAGATGATACGGTACATGTCCTCCTTGGGCTCACCTACCGCAAGACCGCCTATTGCATAACCGTCAAGGTCCAACTCAGCAATTTCCTTCATATTTTCAACTCGGAGGTCATCGAAGGTACATCCTTGATTTATTCCGAAAAGAAGTTGATTTTTATTGATTGTATCAGGTAGTGAGTTCAGTCTGTCCATTTCAGTTTTGCAACGCTTTAACCATCTTACGGTACGCGCACAGGACTGTTTTGCATAGTCATACTTTGCGGGATTTTCTACACACTCATCAAAAGCCATAGCTATTGTTGAACCAAGGTTTGATTGTATTTGCATACTTTCCTCTGGACCCATAAAAATACGTCTTCCGTCGATATGAGAAGCAAAAGTAACACCTTCTTCACTGATTTTACGAAGTCCTGCAAGTGAAAAAACCTGAAATCCGCCACTATCTGTAAGAATCGGTCTGTCCCAAGCAGTAAATTTATGAAGTCCGCCCATTTCTGCAACAAGTTTGTCGCCGGGACGCACATGCAGATGGTATGTGTTTGAGAGCATAACCTGACATCTGATTTCTTTAAGGTCAATAGCTGAAAGTCCACCTTTAATAGCACCGCAGGTCGCAACGTTCATAAATGCAGGAGTCTGAATAGTACCGTGAACTGTTTCAAACTCGCAGCGTCTTGCCGTACCATTATTTTTTATAAGCTTTAACATTGTTATCACCTCAGAAATACTGCATCACCGAAGGAGAAAAATCTATATTTTTCTTCGACTGCAGTCTTGTAAAAATTCATTGTGTTTTCGTATCCGCAAAATGCACTGACAAGCATTATAAGAGTACTTTCAGGTAAGTGGAAATTCGTTATCAGCGCATCAATACACTTGAATTCATATCCCGGATAAATAAAGATATCAGTCCAACCTTCAGCTTCTTCTATTTTACCGTTGAATGTAGCTACAGATTCAAGAGTACGGCAACTTGTAGTACCGACAGCAACAACTCTTCCACCGTTTGATTTTGTTCTGTTTATCAACTCTGCTGTTTCAGCGGGTAACCAATAGTGTTCCGAGTGCATAATATGTTGTGAAATATCATCTGCTTTTACAGGTCTGAAAGTTCCGAGTCCTACATGAAGTGTAACATATCCGATGTTTACACCTTTATCGCGTATTTTCTGCATAAGCTCCTCTGTAAAGTGAAGTCCTGCGGTGGGTGCTGCTGCTGAACCGATATTTTTTGAGTAAACAGTCTGATAACGTTCATTGTTTTCAAGCTTTTCGGTTATGTACGGCGGTAAGGGCATTTGTCCTATTTTATCAAGTGTCTCAAAGAAATTTCCATCATACGTAAATTTCGCGAGTCTGTTACCACCTTTGAGCACGTCAATAATTTCAGCTTTGAGTAAACCGTCACCAAAAATAAATTTTGTACCGATTTTAGCTCTTTTGCCGGGTCCCGTAATGGTTTCCCAAACATCGTTACCTTTGTTGGTCAGAAGAAGAAATTCCACCTTTGCACCTGTGTCCTCTTTAATACCGAACATTCTGGCGGGAAGTACACGAGTATTATTAAGTATAAGGCAGTCCCCTTCTTTAAGTTCATCAATAATATCATAAAAATGTTTATGAAGAATTTCACCGGTGGTTTTATCAACTGCCATAAGCTTTGAACTGTCTCGAGGTTCTACCGGATGCTGAGCAATAAGCTCTTTAGGTAAATCGTAATAAAAATCAGATTTATTCATTTTAATTACTTTCAGAAGAAAACCAGATTTTTCACTTTAAAGTATAAAAAAATTGAT
>JAZUAZ010000279.1:0-7355 GCA_045638245.1 Acutalibacteraceae bacterium
CTTGACACCTTCGCACCTATGCTTGAAACTGCGACAGTGCTTCGTGAAAATATGAGAAATGCGGCTGCAAAGGGCTTTATCAATGCCACCGACGCAGCGGACTATCTTGTTTACAAGGGACTCCCCTTCCGTGATGCATACAAGGCAACGGGTATGCTTGTTGCGACCTGCATCGACAAGGGACTCACCCTTGAGACACTTCCCATCGAGGAATACAAGGCTGTATGCGACCTTTTTGACGAGGATGTTTACAAGGCAATTGACCTTGACGAATGTGTAAGCAAGCGTACTGTCAAGGGTGGACCGTCACCCTCTTGCGTTTTAGCAGAGGTTAAGGCGATGAGAGCACGGTTAAAGTAGTAAGTAGTCAGTAGCCAGTAGTCAGTAGTCAGGGATGCCCTTCGGGCATTTAATGGCGAAGCCAATTCATGCGAAGCAATTCATGATGAAATCAATTCACGCCGAAGGCAATTCATTAAATAAAACAACACAACCGCTGAGTAAAATCAACGGTTGTATTTTTTACTTCTCAATTGCCTCGTTAATCTTCCGTGCAATATCATCAAAAGCATTTTTGCTCTGTATTATTTTTACGCTCTTTTTGCCGTAGCTGACAAACAGAATTTCCTGCTTTATGTAAAAGCTTCTTTCTTCGTCATTTTCTTTTTCAACAAAGATTTCTGCAACATAAGAATAATTTTCTTTCGGTCTGTTGCTAAAATCATCATCATCTATAAAATAAGTGCAGGATGCATCAATGGTTTTGTTGTGTAATTCTGCCTTTCTTTCATATTGCATTACAATCTGCTTCAGACTCTGCCTTGCCCGCTTTTCTTTTTCCTTTACCTCAGCAAGATTATAATTGATTTTTTGCACACCTTCTTTTGATAAGTGCTTTTTAAACCAGGTAAATGAATCGCCCTCTATTTCTCCGTCCCAGTATTTTTTTATTATACGCCTTGTCATAAATGTACGGGATATTTCAGAAGAATGAAAAATACTGTGAAATTTTGAGTCCTTATACTCCTTCGCTTTTATAGGAACAATTTCATAGTCAGCAAAGAGAAAATCCAAAATTAAACTACCGCGTCCGTAATACGTGCTTTTCTTTTTTCTTATCCTTTTTATTTCCTCCCATTTAAAATATTCCTTCACAAAGGGCAGATAATAAATTGAAAGTCCTTCCGTATCGGCAACATAGAGCTTAGGAACAATAACTAACCCGACAACGAAAGCTATCGTAAGCAATACCATCAGAAGAGTAAAGCCTGTCCCTGCTTCCTTAGCAACAACAGCCGTAATAAGGCTTGTCGCCACCGTTAAAAACATAAATAAAAACAATTTGGAATTAAAAGCAATGTTTTTCTTCATTTCATCACCACACAAATATCAGTACCCGTATTTCAGTACCCGTATTATATAAGAAAAAGCAGACATTTTCAAGTGTCTGCTTTCTTTGTTTTATTATGCACTCGCCGTGCAGGCGTTACTTTCTTGAAAGAAAGTAACCAAAGAACTTTTCTTATTTAATCACTAATCTTACTCAGGAACGCCTTAAGTCTCTCCGTCTTGGGATTATTGATGACCTCATCTGCCTTGCCTTCCTCGGCAATAACACCGTCATCCATAAACACAATGTAATCGGAAACTTCTTTAGCAAAGGTCATTTCGTGGGTAACGATAACCATCGTCATCTTCTTTGCCGCAAGCTCACGGATAACTCTGAGAATTTCACCCGTAAGCTCAGGGTCAAGTGCACTTGTAGGCTCGTCAAAGAAAAGTATCTTCGGCTCAAGTGCCATAGCTCTTGCTATTGAAACTCTCTGCTGCTGACCGCCTGAAAGCTCACAGGGGTAGTGGTCGATTTTGTCGCTCAGCCCCATATCCGCAAGAAGCTTAAGTGCTTTGGCGTCAATTTCCTTAAGTATTTCCTTCTTGTTCTGTTTGTAATCAGCTCTTTCCTTTGCTCTGAGCTTTACGGCAAGGGTTACGTTATCAAGCACGTTATACTGAGGGAAAAGATTGAACTGCTGAAAAACAAGACCGATTTTCAGCTGATTTTCTCTTTGTATGTCAGCCTTGCTCTTTGCCTTGATGGGCTTTTTGCCCTGCTTCTTAAGCTCGGCATTTATCTTCTTAAGCTCTTCTTTTTCTGCCTTCTTTTTCTCTTTTGCTTCCTTCTTGCCGAGAGGAGTTGTGAAGATTTCCTCGCCGTCAACAGTGATAAGTCCGCTGTCGGCAGTTTCGAGGAAGTTTATACACCTGAGAAGCGTTGTCTTACCGCTGCCCGAAGAGCCGATAATTGACATTACCTGTCCCTCTTCAAGAGAAAGAGATATGCCCTTGAGAACTTCGTTTTTGCCAAAGCTCTTTTTTAAATCCTTAACTTCAAGAATTGCCATATTCCTTCCCCCCTTATGATTTGAAATAGCTCAGCTTCTTTTCAAGCTTGCCGAAAAGTACGGTAAGAACGCCGCAGAAAATGAGATAGAAGGCGCCTGTGTAGAACAGCGGCCAGAGAAGTCCGTCACTCTTGATAAACGCCTGACCTGCCCAGATAATCTCGTACACCGAAATTGTTCTTGCAAGAGAGGTATCCTTGACCAGAGTGATGATTTCGTTACTCATGGGAGCGATAATACGCTTGATAACCTGAAGAAGCACAACCTTAAAGAAGGTCTGACCTCTTGTCATACCGAGTACCTGTCCTGCCTCGTACTGTCCCTTTGAGATACTTTCGATACCGCCACGGTAAATTTCCGAGAAATAGCAGGAATAGTTTATAACGAAGGCTACTATAACTGCCGTGAAACGGTCAAATCCTGTCCATTTGCTGACCCAGATAAGCAGCTTTGCAAGCTCAAGATTTTCAAGGAGGAAATCAACGTTGTTTTTAATAAAATCCGATGCCCACGCACCGATAAGACCGGGGCCGTAGAAAATTACAATAAGCTGAAGCATCAGAGGAGTACCTCTGATTACCCATACAAGGCATTTCGATGCCGCCTTTATTATTTTTATTCTGCTCATTGAGCCGAAGGCAATTACAAGTCCCAACGGCAATGACAAGCCGAGAGTCCATAAGAATATCTTGAGAGTTTCCCAGAAACCTGCAAGAAGACTCAGTGTTACTTCCCCAAACATAGCCTTTTCCTTAACCTTTCATCTTTGAGTTGCGGTCAATACCGACCGAAAGACAGAAGGCGTGTACCTTCTGTCTTTCGAATTTAATTCGTCTGATTTAATTATTTAACAAGTGTAAGGCCGTACTTTGCTGCAAGTGCATCAAGAGTACCGTCTGCCATAAGGTCAGCCATAATCTTGTTAACCTCTGCAGTTACGTCTGAATCCTTACGGAAGGAGATACCGTATTCCTCTGAGTTAAGCTCAACTGCATAACCGAGAGCTGCATATGATGTGCCTTCACCTGTCATTGAATTTGCCATTGTAATGTCGATGATGCAAGCGTCTGATGTACCGCTCTGTACTTCAAGAAGAGCATCTGACTGGTACTTAACCTCTGTGTAGTTGAAGCCGTTTGCTACAGCAGCATCCTTACCTGCTGAGCCCTGCTCAACTGCGAAGTTAAGCTCCTTCATGCTTTCAACTGTGGGATAGTCAGCAAGCTTGTCTTCCTTCATAACAACAACCTGTGCATTCTTTACATAGGGATTTGAAACGCTTGAGTTGTTCTTTGCTGCATCGTTGATTGTCATACCGTTCCATACGCAGTCGATGGTCTTTGTATCGAGGTCGATGAACTTGTTGTCCCAGTCAGCGATTTCGAAGAATTCAACCTTAACGCCGAGCTTCTGACCAACGAGAAGTGCGAACTCTGTGTCGAAGCCTGTCCATTCTGTGCTGCCGTCTTCCTTGTAGTTCATGGGAGCATAGTCTGTGATACCAACGATCATTGTGCCCTTTTCCTTGATATAGGTAAGGTCGGAAACGATTGTTTCAATTTCACCCTGAACCTCTTCCTTAAGCTGTGCGTCTGTTTCACTCTTGTCTCCGCCGCAAGCTGCAAATGCGAAGAGCATAAGTGCTGCGAGAAGTACTGCTAAAAGTTTTTTCATAATAATCTACCTTTCTTTTTTGAATTGCGATTTGTTTCATCGCTTTAGCGTGGTAACATATTAACACAATAAAGAGCCCTTGTCAATACCTTTTTTAATAAATATGTGTTATCTGCAAGAAAAATACCCCACAGCCAGAACAAGCTGTGCAGGCTGGGGAGAAAGTCGCAAGATGACCTTTTCTTCACCCCGAAGGCGTACGCTTGTACTCCGAGAGGGTGAAAAAAGGTCAAAACGATGCAAAATCCGTCGGGATTCGATGTCCCGACGGATTTTTGTTGCTTTTTATACAAATAATTTGAACAACGCAATTACAACGCTTTTCAGCATCGTTGTTCTTGTGACTTTATCGACAGTCTGAAAATACCCCGTCACAGGGACGGGGCAGGTACAAAACAGGAATTATTCGGCTGCCTTTTCCTTTGAAAGGATAAGGTTTGTGATAATGCCGAGGATAAGTGCACAGGCAACTGCGGTGAGTGTGATTTTACCGAAGGTAAGGCTGAGTCCGCCGATACCCGAAATAAGAATAACGGAAACGGTGAAGAGATTTCTGTTTTCTTCAAGGTTAACATCCTTTATCATCTTAAGACCCGAAACAGCGATGAAGCCGTAAAGAGCCATACATACGCCGCCCATTACACAAGAGGGAATTGAATCAACGAATGCAACGAAGGGATCAAAGAAGGCAATACCAATCGCGCCGATTGCGGCTGCGATAATTGTATAAACAGATGCGTTTCTTGTGATAGCTACACAAGCCACGCTTTCACCATAGGTAGTGTTGGGACATCCGCCGAAGAAGGCACCTACCATTGAGCCTACACCGTCACCGAGAAGTGTTCTGTGAAGACCGGGCTCCTTGAGAAGATCCTTTTCAATAATTGAAGAAATATTCTTATGGTCTGCAATATGCTCGGCGAATACTACGAATGCAACGGGAAGATATGCAACTGCGATTGTTGCAATATAGCTTGCATCAATATCCTTTATGCCGTCCTTAGCAGTAAGGAAGGTAAAATCGGGTACGGTGAAAATTGAAAGATTTGAGAAAACGCTGAAATCAATAAGCTTAAGTGTATCGTTACCTGTCTTGATACCGACAAGAGTAAATGCGGCGGCAACTGCATAGCCGGAAAGAATACCAATAATGAAGGGAATGAGCTTTATACCCTTCTTACCGTAGGTTGAGCATACCATAGTAACGATAAGAGTAATAATACCGCAGAGAATTGCAACAAGGGGATTAGCAGATGATACCTGTGAGATTTCTTCAACTATCTGACCGTCCTTGATAACCTCTGTAGCTACATCAATCATGTACTTGCCCTTCTGAAGGTCGCCGATTGCATTACCTGCAAGGGAAAGACCGATAAGAGCAACTGTGGGACCGATAACCTGCTTAGGCATAAGCTTATCAATCCAATTAACGCCTACAAGCTTGACTGCTAATGCAATAACAACATAAACAAGACCTGCAAAAACAGCACCGATTACAAGACCTGCATAACCTGCCTGAACAGATACCGCTCCTGCAAAGGCGGCCGCCATTGAGCCGAGGAAGGCAAAGGATGAGCCGAGAAATACGGGGCTGTTTGCCTTTGTGAAAAGCACATAAACGAGTGTACCTACACCTGCGCCGAAAAGTGCGGCTGAGGGCTGCATATTCGGTTCCATTCCGGCAGCAACAACATCCTGAGCATTGTTTGTAATAATAGGTACAACAAGAGTTGCCGCCATAATGGCCAGAAGCTGCTGAACAGCATAGATAACAAGCTGTGGGATTTTGGGTTTGTCCTTGATGTCGTAATAAAGTTTCATTTGTTTTCCTCCGTTTTCTCTTTTTCTGCAGAAAAAAAGCCCTGCAAAGCAGGACTTCAACCTCTATATCTTCATCCTGCCGATGACCTTTTATCTATCCCTTGTATTCTAACACAGGGCAATGAAAAAGTAAATAGGGAGGAAAAATATTTTTACTTTCCTCTTAGTGCAAAAAAGCGACCGAAAAGCTCATTTCTGTTGAAAGCACAGAGCCGGAGTGTTAATATGGTACCGTAAAGAAGACCGGTAGACTTTACGAAAGGAGCACAAAGATGAAATTCACTTTTTTTGTTGATGACTCACGTGAGGAGGAGGTTATAGTATACGCCCGGGAAAGAAATGAGCTTGTGAACAGAATAGAAGACCTCGTTACAGAAAAAAGCTGTGAAATAGCGGGCTTCAATGACGGAACCGCCGAAATTCTCGATACCGACAGTGTTTTCTGCTTCATTGTTGAAAACGGCAGGGTCTTTGCACTGACGGAAAAGGAAAAATATCGTATCAGGGAAAGGCTTTACACTCTGGAGGAAAAGCTGGGCAGCAATTTTATAAGAATCAATCAGTCATGCATAGCTAATATAAGCAAAATCAAGCGCTTTGAGCACTCCCCCTACGGCTCACTCACTGTTGTTTTAAAAAACGGCACAAGGGATTACATCTCAAGGCGCAATATAAAAAAAGTAAAAGAAAGGTTCGGTATATAATATGAACAGATATTTAAAAGAATTTTTACATCGAGGACTCTTATTCGGAGGCTTCGGGCCGATAATTCTCGGCATAATATACGCAGTCATTTCCGAAACGGCAGAAGATTTCACCCTTAGCGGTATGCAGATTCTCGCAGGCATTTTTTCAACCTATATGCTCGCCTTTATCCAGGCAGGAGCTACGGTACTCAATCAGATTGAGCACTGGCCCCTGATGAAGGGACTTCTCTGCCACTTCTCACTTTTATATGCGGCGTACTGTGTCTGCTATATTCTCAACAGCTGGATACCCTTTGAAGTTGCTGTAATCGGCATATTCACCGCAATCTTCGTTGCAATTTATATCACAATATGGGTTATTGTATATTTTGCAACCAAGGGTACAAGCAGAAAGCTTAATGCAAAGCTTGATTAAAAAAGCGGACACGGCAAGCCGTGTCCCTACAATATATTTCCTGTTCCCGCGGGTAGAGCTGTTCTGTTTTCGCTCCCGTTGGCGCGTGACTACCGGCTACTGACTACTGAAAAAGGACGCTTTCGCGTCCTTTTTTTACACAACCGTCTGCTCATTGATAACAAGCCTGAAGGTAAGACCAAGCTTTTCAGCCGCCTTACGGCACATTATCATTCGTCCGAGGAAAATCTCAAAGTAGTCCATTACCGAGCCGTACTCGGTATCAACCACAAGACGGAGGGTCACTGTTTTGTTTTCCTTGTTTATCCTGAGGGTGGACTTTTCAACAGAGTAGTT
>JAZUAZ010000280.1:0-6282 GCA_045638245.1 Acutalibacteraceae bacterium
CATTATTGCGGGTGTATGCGACGAAAACCAAAAGGAGAAAATCATCGGTCACATCACAGACGAAAACGAAATGCACACCCCCTTCGGCATCAGTGCCGTTGACAAGAGTGCTTCATACTATATGGTTAACGGATATTGGAACGGCAACATATGGTTTCCCCATCAGTGGTTTATCTGGAAGAGTATGCTTGACTGTGGCAGAGCTGATGTTGCAAAGGATATCGCTCACCTCGCACTGAACATATGGAAGCGTGAGGTTGAAAGCACCTACTACACCTTTGAAATGGTCAATACCGTAACCGGTCTCGGCGGCTGGTTCCACAACTTCGGCGGACTTTGAACTCCTCTTATTATGTGGCTGAAGGCCTACTATGCTCCCGGTACTGTTAACGTTGGCTTTGATACCTACCTTGAAAAGGTAAGCTTCAATGAAGATAATACTGAGGCTGAAATCGACTTTACCTATTACGGACAGAACGAGAAATTCATTCTCCTCGCAGTTATGAAAGAGGGAGAAGAATACATCTGCACTCTTGACGGTGAAGAAATCGAAGCTGAATGGGATAAGGGTGCAGTGACGGTGGAGATCAGCTCAAAATCCGCAGACCACACACTTAAAATAAGAAAAAAATAAATTTTGTGACCGATAATATCTTTTTTCTGTCTTTATAAGTGAAGTCTTAGAAGACAAAAAAGGAGATGATATTATGCACGACAGTAAAATAATTGAACTGTACTTTGCAAGAGACGAAGCCGCAATCACTCAGACTGAAATAAAATACGGCCCCGCTTGCCACTCTATTGCCCAACGCATACTCAACAACAAAGAAGACAGTGAGGAATGCGTTTTTGACAGCTACCTGAGTGTGTGGAATACGGTTCCTCCGGTAAGACCGCTGAATTTATTCTCATATCTTGCAAGAATAGTACGCAACAAGGCTCTGAACAAATACGACAGACTCAAGGCAAAAAAGCGAAATGCCGAAAATGAGCTTGTGCTCGAAGAACTCAGCTATTGTATTCCCGACAGTGTGAAAAATGAAGATAGCATTGAGTATCTTGAGCTTGCCGAAATCATAAACAAATTTCTTCGCTCGCTCGACGAGGACAAAGCTCAGATTTTCATGCAGAGATACTGGTATCTTTGCTCAATTAAGGAAATTGCACAGAATAATAACCTCAGTCAGAGCAACGTTAAAATGATTCTTTTAAGACTTCGTGAATCCCTTAAAAATATTTTAGCCAAGGAGGGCATCGAAGTATGAATAACAAAGATATTTTAAACGCAATGAATCTTGTTGATGACGGTTTTATTGAAAAGTCTTTACCAAGATTAAAAAGAAAAAGTAAGAAAACAATTTTCAGAAACACTGTTGCGGCAGTTCTGGCAGTTATTATAGTATTACGGTTGGCAATTTTTGTGTTCATTGAATTTGACCCGTCAACAGAAGCTCCCATCGGAGTTAATCCTCCGGTAAATAACAGACCACCCCTTACTCTGAATATTGCAGGCTTTACCATTAAAGAAGCCGAATACCCCGAAATGGCTGAATTCGGTACAGAAAGCTGGTATGAAAGCAGAAAATTGCAATTAAATCAATACGAGGGATACAATCAAGGTCTTGACAGCTTTTACAAGAACACAACCATTCAGATACTCGGTGGCAGAGACGGTGAAAACCGTATTTACTCCCCGCTCAGCCTTTATATAGCTTTGGGCATGCTTGCAGAAACAACCGATGACAATTCGAGAAAGCAGATTCTTGACCTTTTGGGATACAGCAACATTGAAGACCTCAGAAAGCAAGCTAAGGCTATATGGAACGGCAACTTCTGTGACGACGGCTTATCGAGAACACTGCTCGCATCATCAATATGGCTTGACAATGACCTGAACTATACCGACAGTACGCTTGAAGAGCTGAAAAACACCTATTACGCTTCATCATATTCAGGTGAAATGGGTAGCGAGGATTATAACAAAGCCCTGCAGGACTGGATAAACCATAACACCGGTAATCTCCTCACCGATTATACCGATGACTCAGAGTTTGACCCCGCAACAGTTTTAGGACTTGTTTCAACCGTGTATTTTGACGCTCAGTGGTCAACCCGTTTTTCTCAAGATAGCAACACAAATGATATCTTCCACTCTCAAGCGGGTGACATCGAGTGTGAGTTTATGAATCAGACCAACTTAAATAATAACTACTACTGGTCGGATAATTTTTCAGCTATAAGCTTAAACTTTGACCACAACGGCTCTATGTGGTTCATTCTACCCGACGAAGGCGTCACTGTTGATAAAGTACTCGGAAACGAAGATGTTTTCACTCTTATATCAAAAGGCTACGATTTCGAGAAACGTAAGTTTATGAAAATCAATTTTTCCGTTCCTAAGTTTGATATAAGCTCTGAAACAGAACTCGAAAAGGACCTGAAGGAACTCGGCATTACTGATATTTTCGATATGGATTCGGCTGATTTTACACCGCTTACGGAGTATTCCAACGAGCTCTATCTCAGCAAGGTAAAGCAGACCTCAAGGGTAGCCATTGACGAAAACGGCTGTGTTGCCGCTTCGTATACAGAAATGATGATAGACGCAGGAAGCGCCCCTCCGTCTGATGACGAGATTGATTTCATTCTCGACAGACCCTTTATATTTGTAATAACAGGCTATTCTGGAATGCCTATGTTTATAGGAGTTGTTGAATCGCCCTGATATAAAACATAAAACCAAGGAGATACATTATGTACGAAAACATTAAACCCTTAAAGGTGAATATTATTTCAGATATTCACTACTACTCAAAGGAAACCGGTATCAGCGGTAAAGGCTTTGAAAAGGAAAATGCAAAAACTCCCAACGATCTTGTAAACTGTGAGAAAATTCTCTATTCACTTGCAGATCAGCTTGTAAATGACGACAGTGAAATCGTACTCGTTTCGGGTGACGTGACAACCAAGGCTGAAAGAGAGGCTCACGAGGGCGTTATAAGGCTTCTTCGTTCAATCAAGGAAAGAGGCAAAAGAGTTTACGTAATCACCGCAACTCACGACTATCACGACGGCGATGTTACCCGCAAGTACGTAGGTGATGAAATTGTTCAGGTGCCTTCCGTAAAGCGTGAGGAGCTTTTTGAACTTTACCGTGAATTCGGTCCCGATGAAGCTATTGCGGTACACAGAGAGAGTATGTCATACATCGTTCAGCTTTGCGACGGCTACCGCCTTTTCGCTCTCAACGACGACAGCAACCGCAAAAACGGAAGCGGCTTTTCCGAGGAGTGCTTCGAGTGGATAAGCGCGCAGATTAAGGATGCCAACGAAAAGGGTCAGTTTATTATCCCTATGACTCATCATCCCATGCTCTCCCCTTCCCCCTTCTATAAAATCATCGGTGGCGGAAACATTATGAAGGACCCCGACAAGAGAATTGACCAGCTTACCGAAATGGGTGTAAACTATATGTTCACAGGTCACACCCATATGCAGGATATCTCCTATAAAATCACCGAAAAGGGCAAGGTTTTCTATGATATCACAACTGCAGCAGCCGTCGGCTATCCTGCAACCTTCCGTCAGGTTACATTCCTTCCCGCAGAGGGTAAAATAGATGTAAGCAGTGCAGATGTGCAGTGCGATATCGGCGGCAGAGTACTCAAGGAGCATCTTGAAGATAAATTCTTCGGAATGATACGCCGTGTTATTGCGGCCGCAGGTCATGACATTCCCGAATTTGCGAAAATGGCAACAGCCTTCAGCGTTAAGGAAAAGCTTATTTACAAAATCGGCTGGCTTATCAAGCCCTTTGCAAAAATACTTGGCAAACTTAAAATAGGTACAATTGCAAAGCTTGTAAAGAAGGAAAGCGGTCTTAAAAAGAAGGATTACGCTCATATAAAAGATCAAAAAGTAGTTGACTTCATCGTTTCTCTCGTACGTAATCTTTACGGCGGCGACAGTCCCTACTCACCCGACACGGCAGAATACAAAATCACAATGGGTGTGCTCGCAGTTATCGACAGTCTTTTAAAGCTTTTCGGCGTGAAAATCAGCAAACTCGTCAAGGGTGCCGAATCAGTACAGAGCCTTGTTGAGCCTCTTTTATATAATCCCGGTATCTGCGATGAAAAGGCAGTGCTTAACCTTTACGACAACATTCCTGAGCCTCTCGACGGTAAGGCAGGCTTCGTAAAGAGCAATAAGGGTCTTGGTGTTGTTATTCTGCTCGTATTACTTGTGCTTATTTTCCTTCCGCTTATACTTCTGTGGCTCGGCTTCGGATTTGTTATCAATAAAATCAAATACGGAAAGCTGATGAAGTGAACCTCTCCGTCATCCTCCGGATGCCACCTCTCCTTTCAGGAGAGACAGGTTTACACTCTGAAAGGAGCAGATATGGAAGAAATAAGATTAGGTAAATACCGTCATTTCAAGGGAAATGAGTACGAGGTCATAGCGATTGCAAAGCACAGTGAAACAACAGAGGATATGGTTGTTTACAAGGCACTTTACGGCGATGGTGGCCTCTGGGTAAGACCCGCTTCAATGTGGAATGAAGCAGTTGAAAGAGACGGCAAAACATTTAAAAGATTTGAATATATCGGCAAATAAAATAAAGTACAGAAGTCACGTGACTTCTGTACTTTATTTTTTATATTTACTTTATTATATACCTGCAGAGCCTGTTCCGTCAGGTGAGAGAGTTGCAAACACATAACCCTCATTTGAGGTGTAAACGATGGTCATGCCTGCATCTGAGTATCTATCATAATTATATGTATCAAACGCCTCAACTGCACCATCCTGCGAGAAACCGGGATCGATTTCCGATGCAACAAGAACAGCAAGAGCTCCTGCCAGAGACCCATCCTCAAAATAGAACAAAACTGTTGTAACTTCATCGGCTGAATTCGTTTCCATCATCATAAAGCCTTCATCATAGCCCTGTGTCATAATATCGTAAGTGATGAAGCCGTCTTCATAGTCAATGTCATAGTCATAATCAACAATGATACCCTGAGTCTCCTCGATCCACTGTGCAAATTCATAGTGTCCGAAATTGAAGGAAGCAGCCTTAACCTGTGCATCCTTCTTTTCTGAAACTCGCTGATCCAGAAGTACTCCGCAATTTGCACAGCAAAGCTCTTCCTCACCTGTGCTTACAAGAGTTGCCTCTGTAACAGCTGTCCAGCTGCCCTCCGTGTGACCGGGAGCCGCAGAGCCCATTTCATAACAGCGACTGCACATACTTGCTTCAGTACAGCTTCCGCCGATATAATCATGACCAAGTGCTTCGCCATCTGTTGCACCACAGACTGTGCAGGTCATAGCAGCAGTACAGGTAGGATCGTTCCAGGTGTGACCGAGTGCTTCACCTTCAACCTCACCGCAGGTTTCACATATCTTTGCCTCTGTACAGCTTGCATCCTTCCACTTATGACCGAGGGCCTCGTCGCCTTCCTTGTCACAATAGGTACAAACAGCAGGCTCAGTGCAGGTAGGCTCTGAGAACTCGTGGAAAAGACAAATTGTATGTGTCAAAATAAGAACTGCAGCAACAGCGATAAGTATTACTACTATTGCACATACTGCAATAATGGGAGCCTTACTCTTTTTCTTGGGCTGCTGAAATGAGGGATCGTTATAGGGAACGTTCACCTGTCCCTGATTGTACTGCTGGAATGCAGGATCATTGTAAGGCATATTCATCTGACCCTGATCAAACTGCTGAAAAGCAGGCTCAACAAAAGGTTCGTTCATCTGCTCGGGAGCATTCTGCACAAAAGCAGGCTCTGCAAAGGGATCGTTAGTCTGTTCAGGCACAAAAGACTGGTTTGCAGGCTCATCGAAAGGCATCTGAACTCTCTGTGTAGCTTCAGGATCAAAGCCCTGAGCATTATTCTGCACGGGCATGGAAGGCTGATTTGCAGGCACAAAGGAGCCTAAAGGTTTACCGCAACGGAAACAGAACTTTGAAGTATCCGGATTTTTCTCGCCACAATACTGACAAAAACTCATATTATTCTCTCCTCTTTTTTTTTATTATTATTGTAAATTATATTCCTTTAAATCGGTTTTGTCAACAAAAAATGAAGATATATGACGAAAAGTGATAAGATAACGCCCTTGTGCAATCGCGACAAAGTCAGAATACAAAAGACTACTTATCTCCACCATGAAAAAAGGACAGAGAAATCAAACTCTGTCCTTTTTAATATTACTGAAGTGATGCGAGACTCTCGTCAATCATCTTGATTTTTTCCGTAAGCTTTT
>JAZUAZ010000281.1:0-1994 GCA_045638245.1 Acutalibacteraceae bacterium
TATAAAATATACTGTAAAGGGACTTGACGTATATTTCCTTTACGAATAAATATTACTGTCGGGAGTTTTCCCGACAGTTTTTGATATATGGAGGAATTTTATGAATTATCCGGATTATGCATGGTGTATTGATAACAACGGCAAGGAAATAAACACGCCCGAAACAGAACGTCTTGTTTCCGTACTGCCGAGCGAAAGGCAGCTCCGTTTTATGGAAATGGAGTACTACAACTTTATCCATTTCGGAATAAACACCTTCTACAACAGAGAGTGGGGCAACGGCAAGGAAGATATCTCCCGCTTCAATCCCAAAAAGCTCGACACCGACCAGTGGTGTGAGGTGCTGAAGAAAACAGGCAGTAAGGGAATAATTATCACTGCAAAGCATCATGACGGCTTCTGCCTTTTCGACAGCAAGTACACGGAACACTGTGTCAGAAATACTCCCTTTAAAAAGGATATAGTAAAGCTCTTGAGCGAGAGCTGTAAGAAGTACGGAATGAAGCTCGGTATATATCTTTCACCCTGGGACAGACACGAAAAGACCTACGGTACGGATGAATACAATGACTATTTCGTAAATCAGCTCACGGAGCTGTGCACTGATTACGGTGAGCTTTTCTGCTTCTGGTTTGACGGAGCCTGCGGTGAAGGTGAAAACGGCAAAAAGCAGGTCTACGACTGGGAGAGATACTACGCTGTTATAAGAGAGCTTCAGCCTGATGCGGTTATAAATATCTGCGGCCCCGATGTGCGCTGGATAGGCAACGAGGGCGGCAGAGTACGTAAGAGTGAGTGGTCGGTTATTCCCGATGCAAAGGACAGCAACGAGGCAATAGCGGAAAACTCTCAGCACGATATATCCGAAACAGAAAGAATGGCAGAAAAGCTCGACGATACAAACGAGGACCTTGGTTCAAGAGAACTTCTTTCAAGGTATGAAAAGCTCATATTCAAGCCTGCTGAGGCTGACGTTTCGGTGAATCTCGGCTGGTTCCATACGGATAAGCTGTTCTCCTATGCAAGAAAGGGAAGAAGTGCAGAGAAGCTCGCGAAGATTTACTTTGATTCGGTCGGCGGTAATGCTTCAATGCTTCTTAATGTACCGCCCGACAGACACGGACTTATCGGCAGGAGTGAGATAAAGCGTCTTGAGGCTTTTACAAAGCTTATAAGCACTCCCTTTGAAAATGAAATTAAGACTACCCTCAGTGCGGTTACAACAGAAGGGGAGTACCGTCCTATCACTGACGGATATCATCACTTCAAAGATAATGAGGCCGCAATCAGCCTTCGTTTTGACAAGGTAAAAAGGGTAGGTCTCATAAGCCTTCGTGAGGATATGAGCAAATCCCAGCGAGTGGAGCTTTTCGAAATCCTTGCAAAGACCGAAAACGGCACATACGTCCCCGTGTACGATGGTACCGTTGTAGGCTCAAGAAAAATAGTGAGGTTTACTCATCCTGTTGAAACCGATGAAATTCTCATTCTTCCCACTCAGGTAAGAGCAAATCCCATACTCGGGGATATTCATATATACGAGGCGTAAACTTTACTGATTTTCGTATAAATATGATATTGATTTTTTGTCAGCTAACTGATATAATAACAAACTAGTAAATAATAGAATCAGCATATATACAGGAGGATAAATTATGGCATTACTCAAGGATTACTCAAAAGAAAAACTCCTCACTTTCAAGGAAGACCTTGAAGCTCAGTACAATGATTATAAGGCTCAGGGACTTAAGCTTGATATGTCAAGAGGTAAGCCCGGCTCAGATCAGCTTGCAGTTTCAAACGGACTTCTCGACGCTATCACCTCAAAGGATTGGGAGGACGATGCAAGCAACCACAGCCTTGAATACAGAAACTACGGCCTTCTTACAGGTATTATTGAATGTAAGGAGATTTTCGCAAAGCTTCTTAAGGTGCCTGTAAACAATGTTATCGTCTGCGGTAACTCAAGCCTTAACATGATGTTCGACTATATC
>JAZUAZ010000282.1:0-2085 GCA_045638245.1 Acutalibacteraceae bacterium
TGTATCATAAGTGATTTATCCATAATCTACCTCTTATCTGTAGTAAACCTCGTTGAGACGAAGCTCACGCTTGAAGTCAAGGATGTTTGTATTCTTGCCGATAACAACTGCTTCGATGCCCATAGCCTCTGCCCATGCAACCATCTGCTCTGCGGTGATGTCGTAGCTGAATGCGGTGTGATGTGCGCCGCCTGCAAGAGTCCATGCCTCGATGCCTGTGTAGAAGTCGGGCTTGGGTACCCAGAAGGAGGTTGCGGTGGGAAGTGAGGGCATTTCCTTTTCGGTCTTTATGCAGTCAACCTCGTTGATGATAAGACGGAAGCGGTGTCCGAGGTCAACGAGTGAGCAGGCAATACCTGCGCCCTGCTTTGAGGTGAATACGAGTCTTGCGGGGTCTTCTCTGTTGCCCATTGAAAGGGGCTTACACTTGATTGAGATGGGACCCTCTGCAATTGAGGGGCAGATTTCAAGCATATGAGCCTGAAGGATACCCTCCTTGCCGGGAACAAGATTGTATGTGTAGTCCTCAAGCATTGAAGTACCCTTAGCGTCCTTCATACCCTCGGTCATAAGCTTCATAAGGCGTACCATAGCGGCAACCTTCCAGTCACCCTCTGCACCGAAGCCGTAGCCCTTTTCCATAAGTCTCTGGATAGCAAGGCCGGGAAGCTGCTTTAATGCACCGAGGTCTCCGAAGTGAGTTACGATAGCCTGATAGTTCTTTTCCTTAAGGAAACGCTCGAAGCCAAGCTCAATCTGAGCCTGAACCTCAACGTGACGGCGGAATTCAGCTTCATCTCTGCCCTCAAGAAGAATATTGTACTTTTCATAGTACTCATCTGTGAGAGCCTTTGTGTCTGAAGCGGAAACAGCATCAACCGCCTCTGCGATTTCATTTACGGGATAAGCGTCAATTTCCCAGCCGAACTTAAGCTGAGCCTCGACCTTGTCACCTTCTGTAACGGCAACGTTTCTCATATTGTCGGCAACACGCATAACTCTGATGTGTGAGGACTCAACAACACCTACTGCAGTACGCATCCACTTTGCGATTTTTTCCTGTACTGCCTTAGTTGACCAGTGACCTACCACGATTTCACGTGATATATTCATTCTTGAAAGAATATGAGCGTACTCTCTGTCGCCGTGAGCGGACTGATTTTCGTTCATGAAATCCATATCTATTGTATCGTAGGGGATTTCCATATTATACTGTGTGTTGAAATGAAGAAGAGGCTTTCTGAATTCCTGATGACCTAAAATCCAGCTCTTTGCGGGAGAGAAGGTGTGCATCCAGGTGATAACGCCTGCACATTCCTCGTCATTGTTTGCCTCGTTAAAGGTTTTTCTGATGAGCTCGTTTGTGATGAGAGTGGGCTTCCATACTATTTCATAAGGCATTACACCGCTCTTGTTGAGTGCCTCAACGATAGCCTGAGAGTGTTCTGCAACGTGCTGTAAGCATTCGTCACCGTAAAGGTCCTGAGAGCCTGTGCAGAACCAGAATTTATAAGCTTTCATAATATTTTCCTCCTTGAAAATGTGATATTTTCCTATCTTAAAAATAATATCATTATTTGTATAGGATGTCAAGGAGTTTGAGGTAGGGATCAGGGGAGCGAAGAACGTGTCGGTGGCGATTCTGTAACGAAAAAAGAACACCCGCAAGGGTGCTCATACAAAAAGGCTGATAAGATATATTGCCGCAAGGTGGCAGGGGTAGAAGGCATAGAAGAAATATTTCAGGTTCATTTTTCCTGCCTTGCCGTTGTAGAAAAGCATAAGCGGGAAAGAAAGCATTGCACAGAAAAGCTCCGGACTGATACCGTAAAAATTATAGCCTAATATCCACAGTGCGATGAAAAAGCCGAGAAGCTTATAGTTTCTGTTTTCTGACTGAGTTACAAACAGGGGGAGGAATATTCCGAAAATGCCGTAATCGACAGTGATTTCGGTGCCGGTTATTGCTTTACTGTTCTGACAGAAGGCTTCAAAAACAATAACTGCAAGCAGTGTAAAAGCAAAAACGGCAGTGCTTATATATTTATCTTTGCCGTCATTTTTGCGGCTTTCCTTGAAGTAAAG
>JAZUAZ010000283.1:0-7273 GCA_045638245.1 Acutalibacteraceae bacterium
CCGACTTCCCGAGCTTGACGAGCTTACGGGCAAAAAGCCGAGAATAGTACTTCTCAATAAATGCGATGTAGCTGATGACCGCATCACAAAGGAATGGATAGAGTACTTCCGAGAAAAGGGACAGTACGCTCTTGCAGTTGATTGCCGTACGGGTAAGGGTCTCAATCAGTACCATAATCTCGTAAGGCAGGTGCTCGCTGACAGAATAAAGGCAAACGAGGAAAGAGGAATGCCGGGAAAGGCGCTTCGCATTATGGTTGTCGGTATACCTAATACGGGAAAATCCTCTTTTATAAACAGAATGGCAGGAAAAAACAGAGCCAAGGTTGCGGATAAGCCCGGTGTTACAAGGCATAATCAGTGGTTTGCTATAGGTAACGGTATAGAGCTTCTTGATACTCCCGGTGTGCTCTGGCCCAAGTTTGATGACCCGGAGGTAGGCGACAGACTTTCCTTTATCGGCTCAGTAAAGGACGAGGTAACCGATGTGGAAACAATGGCGGTAAGACTTATTGAGGTTCTTGCGAGAGATTACACTGATAAGCTTACGGGCAGATATAAATTGAACGGTATAGCTGATCTGAGTCAGGTTATGCCGTGGGAGATTCTCGAGGAAATAGGAAGAGAAAGAGGTATGCTTATCCGTGGCGGTGAAGTCAATACGGAAAGAGCCTCTGTGATGCTTCTTGATGAGTACAGAGGCGGTAAAATGGGAAAAATCAGTTTTGAAAGGCCGAGTCAGTATAAATGATAAAACTCAGAAAAGTAACGGAAAAAGAAATTCTGACGGCTTTGCTTTTTATTGAAGAGGCAAAGGCGCATCTTAAAGAACAGGGCATAGACCAATGGCAGGACGGCTATCCCAACCTTGACAGTGTAAAGGCAGATGTGAAAGCTGACAGAGGCTATTTTATCACTGTTGAGGACATACCTGCAGGTTATCTCTGCCTTGATTTTGAGGGAGAGCCTGTTTACAGTCAGCTTGACGGTCAGTGGAAATGTAGCTCGGGCTATGCGGCACTTCACCGTCTTGCAGTGGGTGACGCTCACCGCAGCAAGGGAATAGGAAAGCTTGCATTCGTCGCTTGTGAGGCTCTTTGCAGAGAGAAGGGGATTCACTCCATAAGAGTTGATACCAAGGATGAAAATCCGAAAATGCGCCATGTAGTGACCTCAAACGGTTACGAATACCGTGGAGATGTATATTACGATTCCTGCGGAAAAAGAATGGCGTTTGAAAAAGTGTTCTGAGCAGCTGCGAAAGCGGCTGCTTTTTTATATTATTTTTGAATAATATATTGCATTTCATCTTAAACAGGTGTATTATACCACACGGCACAAAACGAAAGGAGGAAAGTCTATGCCCATAGTTAATTTCATAAAGAAAAATACAGTGTTCTGTATAGCGGCACTTGCGGCGGCGATAACTGCATTTTTTGTTCCTCCCGACAAGGAGTATATCGGTTATTTTGACATGAAAACCCTTGCCTGCCTTTTTCTTACCCTTGCGGTGATATGTGCACTCAGAAACATTAAATTTTTTACCATAGTTTCAAGAAAAATAGTACTTCTGACTGGCAATCTGAGGAGTCTTTTTATTGCCCTTATCTGCATAACCTTCATAGGCTCAATGCTTATTGCAAACGATATGGCGCTTATAACCTTTCTGCCCTTAGGCTATTTTGCGCTGAAAACTGCACACCGAGAAAAATACATGGCTTATCTTTTCATTCTGCAGAATATTTCGGCGAACTTAGGCGGTATGCTCACGCCTTTCGGAAATCCTCAGAATTTATATCTTTATTCATATTTCAATATCCCCACGGGTGAATTCTGCCGTATAATGCTTCCGCCTTTTCTTCTTGCAATAACCATGCTGATGCTCGCCTGTATACCTGTAAAGGCGCACAAGCTTACGGTAAGCGAGGACTACGGACGAAAGCTTAATATTCCGCGTACAGTACTCTATCTCGTACTTTTTGCTTTTTCACTGCTGATAGTTTTCAGAGTTATACCTTATTGGGTCGGACTTATAATAATCCCTGCTGTTCTTCTCATAGCAGACCGAAATTCGCTTCTGATGGTCGACTATCCGCTTTTAGGTACATTCTTCTTTTTCTTTATTTTTGCGGGTAATCTCGCACGTATAGACGCAGTTAACAGCTTTGTTTCCACACTTCTTGAAAAGGATACTCTTCTTGTTTCCGTACTTTCCTGCCAGGGTATAAGCAATGTACCCTCGGCCATACTTCTTTCGCGGTTTACGGTTGATTACCGCTCACTTCTTCTGGGCGTAAACATCGGTGGTACGGGTACACTTATTGCATCTCTTGCGAGTCTTATCACCTTCAGTCAGTACCGTCTGCACAATCCGGGTAAGGGGATGAAATATTTTCTTCTTTTCACTCTCGTGAATGTGATTTTCCTTGTGGTTATGACCGTAGCGGCAAAATTATTTTTCGTATAATAAAAAGGAGAGTCGCAGACTCTCCTTTAAAATTTCTCCCGTAGCTCTCCGAGTATTCTTTTTTCAATTCTCGAAACGTAAGAACGTGATATTCCCATTTTATCAGCAATTTCACGTTGGGTGAGCTCTTTTGTGTTGTAAAGTCCGTAGCGGCGGATAATTATCTCCTTGTCTCTACCCTCATCCATAGCATCTATCAGCTCGTAAAGACGGGCTGATTTCTTTTTCAGGTCTAAATCGTCGCTTATTGTGTCATCGCAATAGATAATATCGATAAGCGTCAGGGGATTACCTTCACTGTCGGTATCGATCGGTTCGTTGACTGAAACAACATTGGAGTCCTTCTTTTTTGAGCGGAAAAACATCAGGATTTCGTTTTCAATACACCTTGCTCCGTATGTTGCAAATCTTGTACCCTTTGATGAATCAAAGGAATCAACGGCTTTTATAAGGCCTATAGTACCGATTGAAATAAGGTCGTCCTGCTCGTCATAGCTTGACCAGTACTTTTTAATGATATGAGAAACAAGTCTGAGGTTGTGCTCGATGAGCTGCTGACGGGCTTTATCATCGTTTTTTTCACGTACCAGGTCAAAGAGTTCTTTTTCCTTGCGGGCGGCTAAAGGCTTTGGAAATCCGTTAAGATTTTTAATGTGCAGAAAGAAAAAGAGAAAATTACCGATAACCGTTTTGAAAATTTCAAGCATAAAATCAACTCCTGCTTTATTATTATTCGTAAAAAATGAAAAAATGAGCAAAAGCTGAGCTTTTGAAGTTCTGAGCTTGAATTATTTATCCTTTACTTGATAATTGCATTCCTTTGTTATATAATGACCTTAATTGGAGAAGAAAGAAGGGATAACTATGTCGCAGAACAATAAAATTAAACGCTTTCCTACTGCCATTTCAGGCTTGTTTTTTCTGTCTGCAGGTATCCTTAAATTATTTCTTTCCGATAACAGCACTTTTCAGTCTGTCGCCTTTGTTTACAGCAATCTTGTTTTTTTCGGTATAATTTTCTGTTGGGGTATATACATTGAGCGAAGCATACTTTCAACAAAAACACGCAGACCTATGCTCAGTGTAGTTTTCTTTATGCTTATGTATATACTCATAGGCTCTGCCAAGCACGGCGTATTTATTGATGATGGCTTTGCAGGCAGATTTTTATGGTACCTTTATTATGTGCCGCAGATTTTTGCCACCTTCCTCGCCTTTATACTTGCATTCAGAGTGGGCAAAAAAGAGGAATACAGACTGCCAAAAATATTTAACTTTCTTTTTGCTTTCGGTGTGATTATAGTTATAGGCTATCTTACAAACGATGTGCATCAGCTTGCCTTCAGCTTCGCACCTGACTTTTCAGATTGGGACAGTCAGTACGGCTGGGGACCGCTTTTTTACATTTCTACAGCGTGGATATATTTTTTCCTTATTGCAGGCGTTATTATGCTTTCCGTTAAATGCCGGGCCGTAAACAAGAAAAAGGCATGGCTGCCGATATTCTGGCTTGCCCTCGGTTCGTTATACATATTCAGCGACTATATACTCGGTTTGTGGAGTATAGCTCCCTTTAATCTGCCTGAAACTCATTGCTTTATTCTTATTGCTATGCTTGAAAGTAGTATCCGTATCGGCATTCTGCCCTCAAACAGTGCTTACGGTCAGATTGTTTCCAAGTCAAGTGCGGCTTTTCAGATTGCTGATTCTGACAATAATGTAATTTATCGCTCGGATAATGCTGTAATCCTCTCTGACGGACAGATGGAAGAAGCAAAAGAAAAAAATGTTATGATAGATAAAAATACACTTCTGCTTTCTGACTGTATAACAGGTGGCTATGTATATTGGACAGAGGATATGACTGCCGTTAATGAAATGAATGAAAAGCTGTCGCAGATAAGTGAAAGTCTTTCGGAGGAGGGCGACCTTATCCGTGCCGAAAATGAAATGCGTGAGCAGAGAGCGAAAATAGCCGAGCAGACAAGACTTTACGACTCTGTTTCCCTGCTTGTTAAGCCTCAGCTCGAAAAGATTTCCGGCCTTATTGATGCTGACGGTGATTTCCGTAAAAATATGGCTCATATTTGTATACTCAACTGCTATGTAAAAAGAAGGTCTAACCTTGTTCTTTTAAAGGACAGAAGACCTGACTTCAGCAGTGAAGAATTGTACCTCAGCCTTAAGGAATCCTCGGAATACATAAAGCTTTACGGCGGTGTTTCTGAAATTTATGCCAACGGGCATATCGACTTGCCTGCTGATGTGATTTTTCTTTGCTTTGATTTGTGGCAGAGTGTACTTGAGGATATTCTGCCTGAGCTTTACGCCGTTACGGCAAAAATCAGTTCAAGCGGAGAACACTTCACCTTCAGAATAACCGCAGACACGGAAAAAGAGCTTCCTTCTTTGGCGAGATTTTACGGTGAGGCTGAAAAACTCGGAGGAATGCTTAGTGTAGCTGATGAAGACGGAACTGTTTTTATCACTCTTAAATTTGGAGAGGGTGGTGAAAAAATATGATCAGCTTTTTTGCCATACCCGAATTTTTACAGTACACAGTTATTTCCTTCTGTCTTGTCACTCTCGTTATTAATATATACAGTGTGGTAACCTGTGTCATTTTTGAAGCACATAAGCGAAGAACAGGTGTTAATCTTATACTGTCGGTTGTAACAGTGGTTTTATTTTATCTGTTCATCTCAGCTAATTTCTCTTACCGTAAAAGCACGGGCGAACATAGTCTTTCAGTTGAGCTTCTGAGCATATACGGCACGGCTTTTCTTGTGCTTTTTGCAGCGGTTGTGTTTTTGTCCGTTATGTCATTTTATCTTGTGGAAAAATGGAAGAAGGAGCATATAACTCCTGCATCTATTAAAGAGGGCATTGACAGATTGCCCGCAGGTCTTTGCTACTATAACGAAAAAGGCATTCCGAGGCTTATCAATCACCGTATGGATAATCTCTGCCGTATGATTACAGGTGAGCCTTTATTTGATGCTAACGAGTTCTGGCGAAGACTTACGGAGGGGGAAGTCCTGCCGGGAAACAGAGTTGAGCTTTCCGGTTCAACCCCCATTATCACCGTTGCGGATGACTGTACATTGAGTTTTACAAAAATTAAAAGAGTGATCGGCGGAGAAAAGATGTTTGAAATCCGTGCGACGGATATAACTGCCCAATACGCTCTTCATCTTGAGCTCAGACAGTATAATAATGAACAGCGTTCACTGAACAGGCGACTTCAGCAGTACGGTGAAAACGTGTATGATATTACCCGTGAAAGAGAAATTCTTACTGCGAAGGTGAATATTCACGATATGCTCGGAAAGGCTCTTCTGGTTACAAAGAGATATATTGAAAGCGGTGACGACGGCATCACGAAAAATGAGCTTACAGATATGTGGAGGAGTACTCTCTATCTTTTTGAGGGCGGCTTTACCGAAAATAACAGAGAAGGCAGTCTCGATGAGCTGTATGAAGCGGCAAAACTTATGGGTATAAAGCTCAATGTTAACGGTACTATTCCAAAGGATAACCGACTGCTACGCTTTATTATGAGCGGTGCAAGAGAGTGCCTTACCAATGCCGTACACCATGCGAAAGCAGAGGAGCTTACGGTAACTCTTTACGGTAGCGGTGGCTTTTTTGTAATTGAATACACCAACGACGGAAAACAGCCCGAAAATCCCGTTTCGGAGGGCGGCGGTCTTTCCTCGCTTCGTCAGAGTGTTGAGGGAGACGGCGGTATAATGGAAACCTTTATAATTCCCCGCTTTATTCTGAGACTTAAAATACCCACAAAGGAGGTTTACTGATGTATAATGTAATGATTGTTGAAGATCAGGCGATGCCCCGACAGCTTTTCGAAGCATTTATAGCAATGAGCGACAAATATACTCTTGTCCACTCAATTAAAAATGCGGATATGGCTGACATTTACTGTGAAAAATCAGAAATTGACCTTATTCTTATGGATGTGTGCGCAGAGCTGAATTCCAACGGACTTGATGCGGCAGAGAGAATCAAAGCAAAGCATCCGCATATAAAAATAATTATTGTTACCTCTATGCCTGAGTTTTCATATCTTGAAAGAGCGAAATCCATCGGTGTTGATTCCTTCTGGTACAAGGAGGTCAGCGAGGAGCCGATTTTGGAGCTGATGGACAGAACAATGGCAGGGGAGAATATCTACCCCGACAAGACACCCGATATCAGCTTCGGTCTTATCAAAAGCAGTGAGCTGTCAGAAAAGGAGCTGCTTATTCTGCGTGAGCTTACAAGCGGTGACACCAATGCTGAAATTGCCGAAAGACTGCATATGTCACAGTTCACCGTCAGAGACTATATACAGGCGGTTATGGAAAAAACGGGCTTTCATTCACGTACGGAGCTTGCGGTGAAGGCGAGGGAAAGCGGAATAGTAATCCTTGACAGAAAAAACTGAATATCATCCTTGTAAAAAACCACCAATTTTAACGGTGGTTTTTTTATATCCTACCCCTACATTTGTAGGGTGACTTTGCGGGAGATAAAATTATATAATTTAGGTGTGAAAGATTATCTTAAAAGGCGGTGATGCATTTTGGAGGCAGTAAAGAGGTGTAATCTCTTTGACACCTTTACCATTTCGCCCTTTTCCTGCTTCCGTTATAATTTTGACGGGCCTACGGGGAAGCGGGTACTCTTTATCGAAAGTGAGGAGAAGCATTTCACCCTTTCCTTTGAGGAGGGTATGAGCTGTCTTGATGTCCGTACCTCGGAGCGGAGACCTCACACCGAGGCGGAGTACGAAAACGGCAGGGG
>JAZUAZ010000284.1:0-15704 GCA_045638245.1 Acutalibacteraceae bacterium
GACCTTGCTTCACTTCTCAGAAGAACAGCCGCTGAGGTTATCAAGGAAATGTTCAAGCTCGGTACAATGGCAACCGTTAACCAGACCATCGACTTTGATACTGCAGAAATCGTAGCAACAGAGCTCGGCGCAAAGGTTGAAAAAGAGGTTGTTGTTTCAATCGAAGAAAGAATTATTGATGACCACGAGGATACCGCAGAAGACCTTCTTCCCAGAGATCCCGTTGTTGTAGTTATGGGTCACGTTGACCACGGTAAAACATCAATCCTTGACGCTATCCGTAATGCAGGTGTTGCCGCAACAGAAGCAGGCGGTATCACTCAGCACATCGGTGCTTACAGAGTTGACCTTGACGGTCAGATGATTACCTTCCTTGATACTCCCGGTCACGCCGCTTTCACAGCAATGAGAGCAAGAGGTGCTATGGCTACCGATATTGCCGTACTTGTTGTTGCAGCAGACGACGGTATTATGCCTCAGACAATCGAAGCTATCAACCACGCTAAGGCTGCAAACGTACAGATTATCGTTGCTATCAACAAGATGGATAAGGAAGGCGCAAACCCCGACAGAATTATGCAGCAGCTCACAGAATACAGCCTTGTTCCCGAAGAATGGGGCGGTGATACAATCTGTGTACCTGTTTCTGCAAAAACACATATGGGTATAGATAATCTTCTTGAATCAATCCTTCTCGTTGCTGAAATGGCAGAGCTCAAGGCTAACCCCAACAGAGCGGCTAAGGGTGTTGTTATCGAAGCTAAGCTCGATAAGGGCCGCGGTCCCGTTGCAACACTTCTTGTTCAGAACGGTACTCTTAAGTCAGGTGACATCGTTGTTGCAGGTCAGTCAGTTGGCCGCGTAAGAGTTATGTCCAACGAAAGAGGTCAGAGAATCAAGGAGGCAGGTCCCTCAGTACCCGTTGAAATCACAGGTCTTGATACCACTCCCAATGCAGGTGATACCTTTGACGTTGCTTCTGACGAAAAGCTCGCAAGAGAGCTTGTTGAAAAGAAGAAGCATGATGCAAAGCAGGCTGAATGGGGCGCAATGCAGAAGGTTACTCTCGATACACTCTTCTCATCGCTTAAGGAAGGTGAGATGAAGGAGCTTGCTATCATTGTTAAGGCTGACGTTCAGGGCTCCGTTGAAGCAGTTAAGCAGAATCTTGAAAAGCTTTCAAACGAAGAAGTAAGAGTACGTGTTATCCACGGTGGTGTTGGTGCTATCAATGAATCAGACGTTCAGCTCGCATCAGTTTCAAACGCTATTATCGTCGGCTTCAATGTTCGTCCTGATACAAACGCACAGACTCTCGCAGAGCGTGACAGTGTTGAGATGAGAATGTACAGAGTTATTTACGATTGTCTTGAAGAGGTTGAGGCTGCTATGAAGGGTATGCTCGCTCCTAAGACAAGAGAGGTTGCTCTCGGTCGTATCGAAGTACGTAACGTTATGAACCTTTCATCTGTTGGTAAGATCGCAGGTTCTTACGTACTCGAGGGTAAGGTTACAAGAAGCGCACAGATCCGTGTTGTCCGTGACGGTATTGTTATCACTGAGGATGCTATTTCTTCACTCCGCCGCTTCAAGGATGACGTGAAGGAAGTACAGTCAGGCTTCGAATGCGGTATCGGCCTTGAAAAGTTCAACGATATCAAGGAAGGCGACATCTTCGAATGCTTCATGATTGAAGAATACAGAGATTAATTTTAAGTATATTTTCTGACTTTATGTTTGTTAAACAGTAGTCAGTAGTTAGTAGTCAGTAGCCAGGGGAATGCTTCGCGTTTATGATTTGAAGCATTCTTCCGGATTGCGGACGTAGTTTACATTTTTTAAATAAGTTGGCAGTTATAAGTACCAACTTTAGAAAGGTTATACAAATGGCAGGATTCAGAATTAACCGTGTGTCAGAAGATATCAGACGCGAGATTGTTTCTGTTATCAGAGAGCTTAAGGATCCGAGAGTTATGGGCAAAATGCTTACGGTTGTCCGTGTTGAGGTAAGCTCCGATGCTTCCTTCGCTAAGGTTTATGTAAGTGATATCAAGGGCATCGAGTCAGCTAAGGAAGCTGTAAAGGGTCTTACTGCCGCAACCGGCTATATCAGACGTGAGGTTGGCAGTAATCTTCACCTGAGAAAGACTCCCGAGCTTAAATTTATTGCCGATGACTCTATAGAACAAGGCTTTTCCATGTTTAAAAAGCTGGAAGAGAACAGAGGTGAGTAATATGCTTATCGACCTTAAGAAAGCGGCAGAAATGCTGAAAGAGGCAGATAACATCCTTATACTTACTCACGCTAATCCCGACGGAGATACTTTGGGAAGCGGCTTTGCTTTGCTTCGTGCGCTTTTAAAGCTCGGCAAAAAAGCAAGGCTTATAAATAACGATGAAATAAACGGAAAATTTTCCTATCTTTCAGAGGGTGTGGAGATTGCTGAATTTACAGAGGAGTTTATAGTCAGTGTTGACACTGCGGAGGTAAAGCTTCTCGGTGACAGTGTAGGTGCGAAGTACGGCGAAAGGGTTGGCCTTTCAATTGACCATCACGGTATCAGCCGCCTTTTTGCTGAAAGTACCTTCTGTGAATCGGAGAGCGCCTCCTGTTGTGAGCTTGTTTACCTCGTTATAAAGGAAATGGGCATTGAAATTGACCCGCAGATTGCTTCCTGCGTTTATACAGGAATGTCAACGGATACGGGCTGCTTCAGATATTCAAACGTGACGCCGCGTACTCACCGCATTGCCGCTGAGCTTATAGAGGCGGGTGCAGATCATAGCAGAATAAATGTGCGTATGTTTGAAACCAAAAGCATGAACAACATTATGCTCGAAAGAATGTGTCTTGATTCTCTCAGAAGCTTTGCCGACGGAAAGATTGCTCTTATTGCGGTTACAAAGGCGATGCTTGACGAGTGCAATACGGACAAAAGTGCCCTTGATGCTATCAAGCCCATCACAAGACAGATAGAGGGTGTTGAAATAGGCATTACTGTCAAGGAAGAAGACGGCGACAAGGTAGGCGTATCAATCCGCAGCAGCGAAAACTACGATGCGGCAAAAATTTGCGCTCACTTCGGCGGCGGCGGACACGAAAGAGCTGCAGGATGTCAGTTCAGCGGAAAAACCGTAGAAGAAGTAAGCGGCATAGTTGTTGATTACATAATCAACGAAGTTATAAAATAAGAAAAGTTATTTCGGAAGATAATATTTCTATGGCAAGCAATGAATTGCCTGACGGCATGAATTGGCTTTGCCGTGAATTGACCTGCGGTCATGAATTGCACCTTCGGTGCATAGAAAGGAGTGAAAGTATGACAGGCTTTGTATATCTTGATAAAAGCGAAGGGATGACATCCTTTTTTGCCGCATCAAGACTCAGAAGAATATTCGATATGAAAAAAATCGGTCATACGGGCACTCTTGACCCGATGGCTACAGGTGTGCTTCCCGTAGCACTCGGCGGTGCAACTAGATTTATAGAGCTTATCCCGAGTCACGATAAGGCTTACCGAGCCTCCTTCAGACTCGGTACTACCACCGACACTCTCGATATTACGGGAGAGGTGCTCACGGTAAGTGAAGTAAGTTCCACGGCAGATGACGTTGAAAAGGTACTGTCGCAATTCCGCGGTGAAATAAGTCAGCTCCCTCCTATGTACTCCGCAATAAAAAAAGACGGAGTTCGGCTTTATACCCTTGCAAGACAGGGCATAGAGGTTGAAAGAGAGGAAAGGCGCATTACAATATACCGCCTTGAAATGACAAAGGCTGACGAAAATACGAATGAATATGAAATAGAGGTTGAATGTTCAAACGGTACCTATATCCGCTCGCTTATATCAGATATAGGCGAGGCTCTCGGTTGCGGTGCGGTTATGACAACCCTCAGACGTACCAAGGCTAACGGTATAGATGAAAGCCGCTGCTTTACTGTTGAAATGCTGGAAAAGCTGAAGGCTGAAGGCAGACTTTCAGAGGCTGTTGAGGCTGTAGATGAAATTCTCAGCTACGGTAAGATAAAGGTCAGTGAAGCACAGACGAAGCGCTTTTCAAACGGCGGCTCACTTGACTGTAACCGCTTTGGCGGGGACAAGACTCCGGGACTTCACTGTGTTTATTCCAACGAAGGAGCTTTCATCGGTATAGGCGAAATAGATGCAGACGGTCAGGTTATGACCGCAAGAAAGGTATATGTAGAACTTTAAAGGAAAGGGGATGGGTTTACGGCTACTCTCGATAAAATTAAGGTAAGCGGTTCTGCCGTTGCTCTCGGATATTTTGACGGTATCCATTTCGGTCACAGAGCGGTGCTTCAGAAGGCGCTGAGCTTTGCGAAAAAAAACGACCTTGTCCCCGTTGTCCTTCTTTTTGATATTCACCCGAGAAAGCTTGTTTCGGGTAATGTGCCTCCGATGCTTATGAGCGAGGAAAAGAAAAGGGAAAAGCTTATTGAAATGGGCTTCTCCGTTGTCGATTTTGATTTCCGTAAGGGAATGAATTACACCCCTGAGGAATTTGCAGAGAAGGTACTCGTTGAAAGACTCAACGTAAAAGCGGTCTCCTGCGGCTATGATTACCGCTACGGTAAGGGCGGCAAGGGTAATGCAGACACTCTCAAAGAATACTTCGCACCGATAGGTGTCAGGGTATTTACTCAGCTTCCCGTGATTTTCGGCGATGAAGCTATAAGCTCAACGAAAATAAGAGAGCTTATTATGTCGGGAGAAATCGAAAGGGCAAATGAGCTTCTGGGCGATTTCTTCAGCTATGACTTAGTTGTAAGACACGGTGACGGAGTAGGTCATACCCTCGGCTTCCCCACCATAAATCAGTTTTTCCCCGAGGATTTTATAGTACCCCGCTTCGGTGTGTACGTGTCGAGAGTAAAGCTTGGTGATAAGTATTATCCCGCCGTTACAAATGTGGGGGTAAGACCTACCGTGACGGGAGACTCAATGAGAAGCGAAACCTGCATAATCGGTTTTGAAGGCGATCTTTACGGTAAAAGGGTTGAGGTGAGCCTTCTCGGATACATAAGAGGAGAGGTTAAATTCCCCGGCCTTGAGGAGCTTAAAAAGCAGGTAGAAAAGGATAAGATTACTGCACTTAAAATATACAGTGAGGTTATAGAAAATGGCTAAATTAGACGTAAAAGCTATATTTTTTGATTTTGATGATACTCTTCAGAGCAGAAAAGGTGCTTACAGACTTTACTGTGAGCAGTTTGTAAAAAAATACTTCCCCGATATTACCGAGGAAGAAAGACTTAAGAAAATGGATGAAATGGAAGAGCACGTTGATGGCGGCTACAAGGACAGAGAGGTTTACTTCCCTGAAATGATTGAGCTGTGGCAGTGGGAAAACCATCCGCCCATGCAGGAGCTTTATGACTCCTTTAACTACGACTTCGGAAAGCATATTGTTATGCTTGACGGTGCTCTTGATGTACTTAACGAGATAAAGAAAAGAGGCTACGTTTTAGGTTGTATCACAAACGGTGTATCCTCTTTGCAGAATATAAAACTCGATACTGCCGGCATCAGAGATATGTTCGATGTTGTTGTGGTGTCCGGCGATATAGGCATCTACAAGCCCGCAAGAGGCATTTTTGATGAAGCCTGCAAGAGAGCGGGTGTACGCAACGAAGAGGCTCTTTTCGTGGGGGATCACCCTGTAAACGATATTCAGGGTGCGCTCGGTGCTGATATGAAGGCTGTAAGAATGAACTACGGTGATTTTTACGGCAAGGGACTCGGAAATCCGGGCGTCAGTGCAGAAATCGAAAAAATCACAGACCTTCTTGAATTTATATAATCAAATATAATCACCTCGCTGAATAGAATACAGTGAGGTGATTTTTTATGAACTGCTGTATTACAGACCTTCGCAACAAAGAGGTTATAAATGCAAAAAACGGTTGCCGTATGGGTCAGGTGTGCGATGTTGAAATTGATTCCTGTAACGGATGTATAACGGCTATTATAATATGGGGCAGACCGAAAGGTATGGGTTTTTTCGGAAGAGAAGAGGATATACGTATCTGCTGGAATGATATAGAGGTTATCGGTGATGATACTATTCTTGTTTGTGCCGAACCGCCTGCCGGAAGGTCCAAAAGACAGAGGAAGGGTGCTCTTGACGGACTTTTCAGGATATAACGAAAAAAACGCCACGGTAAATCCGTGGCGTTAGTTATTTATTTAGGAGCCTTGATTTTGTTAAGCTTTGCATTTATTTCAAGGAGCTCTTCCTTGTTGAATTTTATTTCCATAGCACCGATGAGGTTTGCAATACGAAGAGGAGTGAAGGCGCCTGCCATCTGTAAAAGCTCCTTAGAGGGCTTCATTCCGCCGGGAAGACCTCCGCCGCCCTTCTTTTCTTTTCCGTCGTCCTTTTTCGTTGCCTTGAACTTTTTAAGAAGCATAAGTCCGAAGGAAAGGGTAACTATCTTGCCCTTGAAGGTGCTGCAGATAACGGAGAACTTATCGTTGATGTTGAGATAACCCTCGGGAGTGGTAATGTCAAACCAATTGAGGATTGCACCCTTCTCCTTGAAAACGTACTCTTCGTTGATATTTTCAACCTTGCGGATAGTGCTTTCGTCTGTACACTCACCTGCCTTTGCAGTGAGTACGGAATCTCCCTTGTTGGGCACATCGAAATAGAAGAAGTGCTCAGCGGATGTCTTTTTGCCGAGACTTTCGCCGTTTACGAAAAGCTCAACCTCGGGAAGATTTGAGTATACGGTTACCTTTGTAACATCCTCAACACGGTCAATATATCTCTTGCCGCAGATATGTACGAAGGGCTCATCGGAAAGCCATGCCTTGTAAGCGTAGAAGGAATCCTTCTTATACTTTCTGTCCATAGTTACAAGACCCTTGTGATTCTGTCCGTTTTCGCCACCCTCCTGACGGGCGTCAGCACCGAAGTCAAACATATTCCATACGTGGGTTGACCAGATGAAATCTCTTGAGAAGAGCTGCTTGATAAGCTCCTCGTGGTAGTATGCCTGATATTCCTCAGTATAGTCACCCTGTGCGGGCTTTGAGGTGTGCCAGTTAAGAGCTTCACAGCCGTACTCACTGCAGCCGACAGGGATATCGGGATGATTCTTATGGAACTTATCAAACCAGGGGCCGTTCATAGAGGCTTCGCCGCCGTACCAGCCGAAGTAGTGGTTATAGGAAACAACGTCGGGAATTTTTACGTATTCACTGTCAGGGTCACACATTGTAAGACAAGCAATAGTTGTAAGTCTTGTCTTATCCATCTTATGGCAGAGATCGTTAAGAATTCTGTGGTTTTCGATAAGGTCGGGGTCAGCGGCACCGTGCATAGTGATTTCGTTTGAAAGACCCCAGACAACGATTGAAGCGTGGTTGTAGTTCTGTGTGATGAGCTCCTTCATCTGTGAGATGGTATTCTCACGGCCTGTTGCCATATGCTGTGAAATATAGGGAATTTCAGCCCATACTACCATACCCTTTTCGTCGCAAAGGTCATAGAAGTACTGATCGTGCTGATAGTGTGCAAGACGGATTGTGTTTGCGCCTACCTCGCAGATAAGCTCCATATCCTCTTTGTGGTGTTCGGGAAGAAGTGCATTGCCTATGCCAAGACGGTCCTGATGACGTGATACACCGTGAAGGGGATATTTCTCGCCGTTGAGGAAAAAGCCCTCATTCGGGTCTATTTTAAAGGTACGGCAACCGAAGCGTGTGCTTATTTCATCGAGTACGGTATCACCGTCAAGAAGCTCAACCCTTGCTGAGTAAAGGTAGGGATCCTTTCTTCCGTGCCAGAGATGTACGTTTTTGATTTCAAAATCCTCATCATCGTCATCTGTGGTCTTTGTTGCGATAACATTGCCCTCTGCATCATAGATTGTGTAGCGGAGAAGCTGACCGTCTTTTTTGTTTGTCAGATAAGCCTCGATTTCGATTTCAGCATCCTTGCCCTTGATTTCCGGAGTAACCTTAAGGCCGGGTGTGCCGAAATAATCAAGGTCAAAATGACTTTCGGGTACACAGATGATATTTACGTCACGGTAAATACCGCCGTAGAAGGTGAAGTCTGCCATCTGGGGGTAAACTCTGTCGTTGGGAGAATTGTCAACGTCGATTTCGATAAGAGTTTCATCCTTGATATACTTTGTAATGTCAACTCTCCATGTGCTGTAGCCACCGTCATGGTGTGCAAGCTTTTCTCCGTTTACAAGAACATCGGCTGATGAGTTTGCACCTCTGATTTCAAGGTAGTAGCAATCACTCTCGGGAAGCTCATTCTTTGTAAGCTTTTTGGTATAACGGCAGGTACCTCTGAAATAGTCTGCACCGCCGTCCTGTCCGTCAACTGCATTCCACGAATGGGGAAGGTCAACGCTGACAGCGTCGGTGTCAGGCTTTTTGAAAAGCCAGTCTTTGTTGATTGAATAAACTGTTCTCATTTATAAATCTCCTTTAGAAAAATTTGTCACTTTTAATTATATATTTTTTGTCTTGTTTTGTCAAAGAAAATATTGTAAAAAAAGATACCCGTATTGACTTTACGGGTATCTTGCATTTTATTTCTGGAAGAATGCTGAAGGTCTCTTGATAACGAGCTTTTTTCTGTGCTTTTTCTTAAGATGAATCGGTGTTTTGATAAGCATATTAGTGAGTATTGTCCAGAAGATTATAAGGATGAACATACCGAAGATAGCAAAGAAGCCGCCGGAAAGGATAGCTCTTTCTGCTACGATACACTGATTGATAAGCTGCTGTGCGGCATCAATATCAAGAATGGTTTTTACGATGTCGTTCTGAACAACTGCACTTGCGAGAGCACCAAGTGAGATTTCTCCTGCTTTTACTGCATCGAATGCGAGTCTTGAAGAAACAATGGAAACCATAAGGAAAACAAGACCGACGCAGCTTGTGATGATTGTTGCCTTTCTCTTACCCATAGCAGAAACAACTGCAATAACGAGAAGGGTAATAACGGCAAGAATCAGGAAAACAAGGAAAACTATAAGCTCTGTTTTGATAGGCTCAAAGGTTGCAAGGAAGGCAGAAGCCTGGCTTCCTGAATCGGGTGATTTCACAAGCATTTCAATAAGCTCGTATGCTGAGTATTCGTAATTGAGGAAGGGCTTGAGAACTTCAACAATCTTTTCCTCGCCGCCCATGAAGAGAGCTGCCAGACCGAGGATACCGCCTGCAAGCTCGGAAACGCTTTCGTCAAAGTTAAGACCAAAGAAAAACAGCTTCATAAACAGACCCATGGCAATTGTGCCTAAGGCGAGTAAGGGAGTTATAATACGGTGTGCAATTTTCATTTTAATTTTCTCCTTTATTTCCACGAAGAGTTAAGTGCAACGGTTCTGTTGAACACTAACTTTTCATCGGTTGTTGTGGTGTCTACACAGAAGTAGCCCTGACGCATAAACTGGAATGTATCGCCAATCTTGAGAGTGCCTACGCCGTCCTCAAGCTTACAGCCCTCGAGAATCTGAAGTGAATCGGGGTTAAGGTTGTCCTTGAAGGAGCCGGTTGACTCATCTGAGGGGTTGGGATTGTTGAAAAGTCTGTCGTAAAGTCTTGCCTCGAAGTCGATGCAGTTCTTTGCGCTTACCCAATGAAGAGTACCCTTGACCTTTCTGCCGTCGGGTGAGTTACCACCCTTACTTTCGGGGTCATATGTGCAGTGTACTGCAGTAACATCACCGTTTTCATCGGTATCGTAGCCGACACACTTAACGAAGTATGCACCTCTGAGACGAACCTCGTTGCCGGGGAAGAGTCTGAAATACTTCTTGGGAGGCTCAATCATAAAGTCCTCTTTTTCAACATAGATTTCCTTGCTGAAGCGGATTGCTCTTGTGCCAAGCTCAGGCTTATCCTGATTTACGGGAAGCTCAATCTCCTCAATTAAATCCTCGGGATAGTTATCAATGATAACCTTGAGGGGACGAAGTACTGCCATACAACGGGGAGCGTTTTCGTTGAGGTTATCTCTTACGCAAGCCTCAAGAAGTCCGAAGTCAACAACGCTGTATGCCTTTGAAACGCCTACTCTGTTTATGAAGTCACGGATAGCCGCTGCAGGGTAGCCTCTTCTTCTCATACCGCTGATGGTAACCATTCTGGGGTCGTTCCAGCCATCGACGATGTTTTCTGTTACAAGCTGTAAGCACTTTCTTTTACTTGTAAGACAGTAGTTGAGGTTAAGTCTTGCAAACTCAATCTGTCTTGAGGGTGACTCAAGCTCTAATTCGCGAAGGAACCAATCGTAAAGAGGTCCGTGATTTTCGAATTCGAGTGAGCAAAGTGAGTGAGTAACGCCCTCTCTTGTATCTGAAAGGGGATGTGCGAAGTCATACATAGGATATACGCACCATTTGTCGCCTGTCTGATGGTGGCTGATGTGAGCGATACGGTAGATAACCGGGTCACGCATATTGATGTTGGGAGCAGCCATATCAATCTTTGCTCTGAGCACTCTTGCGCCGTCGGGGAATTCACCGTCAGTCATACGCTTGAAGAGGTCGAGATTTTCCTCAATGCTTCTTTCACGGTAGGGGCTGTTTTTGCCCGGCTCGGTGAGAGTACCTCTGTATTCTCTGATTTCGTCTGCAGTAAGGTCGCAGACATAAGCCTTGCCCATTTCGATGAGCTTTATTGCACAGTCATAGATGAAATCGAAGTAGCTTGATGCGTAAAGCACCTTGTCCCATTTGTAGCCGACCCACTCGATATCCTCCTTGATGGCGTCAACGTACTCAACATCCTCTTTTGAGGGGTTGGTGTCGTCGAGACGGAGGTTACAGGTTCCGCCGTACTTTTCTGCGGTTGAGAAGTCAATCTGTATAGCCTTGGCGTGACCTATATGAAGGTAGCCGTTAGGCTCGGGCGGGAATCTTGTCTGTACGTGGGTGTAAACGCCCTTCTCGAGATCTTCATCAATGAAGTCGTGGATAAAATTGGAAACTTTAGTAATTTCTTCCATCGTTATTTTCCTTTCACATATTGGAAATTGCATCGCTGAGTCTTTCCTTTACTTTATCTTCACCTAAAAGACTCATAATAGCATAAAGGTCGGGGGTATTTTTTCTGCCGGTTACGGCAAGTCTGATTACTGTTGAAACGTCTCCGACGTGACCCTTGAAGGCGTCGGGGTTTTTCTTGTACTCCTTGACGTTGGGAGTATATCCGAGGGGATCGCAGAGAGCTTTGATGCGGTCAAACCACTGCTGCTTGTCATCGGCGGGATTGTATTCCCTGATATAAGCCTCAAGGATTTCCTTTGCCATATCATTTGTGATATTTTCGGGAAGCTCGTAATTCTTTTCGTATATCTCATCGAAGAAGTAGCTTACGTAATCCTTGATTTCACTGAAGGCTGCAATATCCTTTCTGGGCTTGGGAGTCTCACGGTCGATATTAAGGATGTTGACTGAGTACTCCTCGTCTCTTGAGATAAGAGAGAAGAAGTCCTTATCGTACTGCTCTGCCCACTGACAGGTATAATCGTAAACCTGCTTTGCGCTCATAAGTGAAATAACATTTTTGCTTACGTCATTGAATTTTACCATATCAAAGAGAGCGCCGCTGATGCTCATCTTCTTAAGGTTGAAGGGGAACTTATCCTGCTCTTCACGGGGGTTAGCCTTACGCCAGTCCTCGAAGTTTGAGTTTGCAAGGGTGAGGATGTATTCGTTTACGCTTTCCTTGGGATAGCCCTTTTCGATATAGTAGGTAACTGCTGCTTCCGGGTCCTTACGCTTACTGAGCTTGCGCTTGTTTCCGTCCTCTTCCTTCATAATGGGAGCAACGTGAGCAAACTTGGGAGCCTTGAAGCCGAGTACTCTGAAAAGCTGAAGATGTATTGGGCAGCTTGAAATCCACTCGTCGCCGCGTACTACGTGGGTGGTACGCATAAGGTGGTCGTCAACTGCGTGAGCAAAATGGTATGTAGGAATACCGTCGCTCTTGAGAAGGACAACATCCTGCACATTTTCGGGCATTTCAATCTTGCCCTTTATCATATCGTCAAAGAAGCACTTCTTAGTGAGGTCGCCGGGAGATTTGAGACGAAGTGTCCAGGGTTTACCTGCTTTGATATTTGCTTCGATTTCTTCTAAGGTGAGCTTACGGCATTTTGCGTATTCGCCCCAGTAGCCCTTCACGCTTTCGTTTTCCTGAGCGGCTCTGATTTCATCAAGCTCCTCTGCCGAGCAGAAGCAGGGGTATGCTAAATCCTGCTTAACAAGGCTCTTTGCGAAAACGTGATAGATTTCCTTACGCTGGCTCTGGTAATAAGGGCCGTAGTCGCCTTTTTCAATATCTTCACCGACTACACCTTCATCGGCAACAACGCCGAAGGCCTCGAGACCGCCGAGCATAACCTCAACTGCACCCTCGACCTTTCTTTTCTGGTCTGTATCCTCAACACGTACGAAGAAAATACCGTCGGTAACCTTAGCGGTTCTGTATGCAACAGTACCTGTAAATAAATTTCCGAAATGTAAGAAGCCTGTGGGAGACGGAGCAAGTCTTGTTACTCTTGCGCCCTCCTTGAGCTGCCTTTCGGGGTATCTTTTTTCCATATCCTCAGGGAGGAGTGTAACATCGGGAAAAAGTAATTCTGCAAGCTTTAAAACGTCGCTCAAAATTAACCCTCCTATATCTAATAAATACAGATTAAAATAATTCATACTATTATCTCAAATTCCGACGAAAATATCAATAGGTTAGTAGGATTTTTTTATATATTTTTTTGGATGAAACAGGGATTAGGAGCTGGGGGTTAGGGGCTAGGGTGTAGGGCTTATGGATTAGGAAATGGTAGGGGCGGCCATCGGCCGTCCGATATTTTAATGGTTGCGGTATGTCGGTATAAAAAAAGGACCGCAAAAGCGGTCCTTAGGGGTGTTCAGCTTAAAAGTATACGCTTGTGAAATCATACATTTCTCTTGTGCCGATTTCACGTGTGTGAATTGTAATAAGTGTGCTTGCGATGCTTGTTTTGGGTGTCACGTGATAATAGGTACCGTTATAATAGCAGCACTGTACCGTTGAGGGATGATTGTGTCCCATTGAGAGAAGACCGACACAACCGCTTTCATTAAACACATCGTCAAGAGGTTGATTTTTCGGTATGTTGTACTGCTCCATTCGGATGCCGAGGCGCGGATAAAAGGGCTTGTAAGCTTCTCCGTCCTTTGCGGCACGGAAGAAGTCAGGAGTGTTTTCATGAAGAAAAACGCTGATATAAACGTTTTCGTTTTCGGCTTTCTTTTCTGCTATAGTTTCCTTACACCATTTCACTTGGTCTTCAAGCACGTAGCCGTAAATATGGTCGGGGTCTTCGTTGTCATAATCCATTGTATCGATGAAAACAAGCGAGTGGGTGAGGGTCTCACCGTCACGGATATCTATGCTGTACTGACATCCGCCTGAAATTTCGGGAACATCTGCAACAAGGCAGTGCTCATACTGAGAAAGATATGCCACAACATCCTCTGATGAGCCGTAGTTCTGTCCGTCGTTGTTTCCGGGCACATAAGACCAGTATTGGTCGGAATCCTCAAATGTTTCCGCAACGGTACGAAGTACATAAGCTTTGTTGAAGTCACCGTCATTACCGTCGTCAATTATATCGCCGCTCAGTACAACAAGGTCAGGCTCGTACTTTTCAGTGAGGTCTTCAATTTTTTGCAGAGTGCTTAAATCTGAAAAGGTGATGCCTGTTGTGAAGTGTGTGTCGCTGAACTGCAGTACGGTGAAGTCACCCTTTTCATCGGTATAAAGGTCGGGCAGCTTCTTTTGAACAACAACAGTTTCTGCAAAGCCGCTGATGTCACCCTTGGTTGCCATTTCATCGGCAAGAGCACCACCGGAAAGAACAGAAAAGAAGGCGGTGATGAAAGCAATGAGAGTACGGATGAAGTTTAACATAGTATCAATCCTTTCTTTTGACATTTCGTGAATGTCATATTTTAATCTATTATAACATATAATTTTTCTGTTGACAAGCACTAAATGTCAAAAAGGAGAAAATTTATGTTCATCAATAAAACAAGCGACGGGCTTAATAATATCTGCGGCAGAAATATTGCAAGTCTGAGAACAGAGCTTAAGCTTTCACAAAGAGAGCTTGCTGACCGCATGCAGTTAGTCGGAATAGATATTGACAAAAATGCCATTCAGCGCATTGAGTGCGGAAAAAGATTTGTTACAGATATTGAAATTATCGCTTTTGCAAAAATATTCTCTGTTGATTATAAAGAGCTTCTTGAGCTTCATGAGTAAACACAAACAAAATACGCCGTGGATTTCACGGCGTTTTTCTCTTCATACATATTTCTCTTTTTAAAAGCAACGAATTGCTGTAAGTTCACTTAATCAACGAAGACTATTCTATCACTTTACACTGCTGAAATCAATATCCAAACTTACCAAACAAAAACGGAATAATTTGGTAGTATTTTCGGCTGAAAGGGTAACAATGCACAAGTGATAATATCTTTCTTGTGAATTATACACAAAACAGCGATTTTTTTGTCTTATAAAGAGAAGTTTGTATCATCCGATGTTTTGAAGGACAGATAATAAATTCCCTGATAGGTGAGGCGGCCGGTTTTGCCTTCCTTTGCTCCGCCAAAATCAAAGCCCTTTACGTTGAAGGTAAGTCTTTCTCCGTCAAGAGTTTCAAAGATGAGGCGGCCTGTTGTTGATGAAAAGGGTATACTGCCGTAGTTTCTGTGTATGCCGTTACCGTAAGCTTTTGTAACCTCTTCTTTTTCGATAAGTGTTGCAGTAACGGTTTTCTGCTCCTCGTGAAGACTGTCACTCCAGCGGGAAAATCTTTTTACTTTGTTTACTATAAATATGACGGCTATGATGATAATTGCAACGGGGGTAATGTACAGTAAAAACTCCATAGTGTAATCTCCTTTATGTTTTCTGATTTTATACTATATCAGAAATAAAAATATGTCAAGCGGAGCAAAAACCGTCAAATATTTTTGCGTTATGGGTAGAAAAAATAAAAACGATGTGATATAATTATTCAGTTAACTGACCGCGACCTTAAAAGGTCGGGATAATAATATATGAGAGGTGCAAAAAAATGAGCTTTAAAGAGTTAATCATCAATGCAGGTTCTTCATCACTCAAGTATCAGGTGTTTGATATGCCCGAAGCAAAGGTGCTTGCAAAGGGTATTTTTGAGCAGATCGGTACTGCCTGCACATTCACACACAAAATTGACAAGGATGGCGAGGAAGTAAAGGTACTTGACAAAAAGCCCGTTGAGGCAAAGGACCATCACGCCGCTATCACAATCCTTCTTGAAACACTTACCGATAAGGAAACAGGCGTTCTCGAATCAATGAACGACATCGCTGCAGTAGGTCACAGAGTTCTTCACGGCGGTGAGGAATTCAGCGGCTCAGTTGTTGTAACTGAGGATGTTAAGGAAGCTGTAAGAAGATGTATCCCCCTCGGCCCTCTTCACAACCCTGCAAACCTTATGGGTATCGAAGTATGTGAGGAAATCATGAAGGGTATTCCTCAGGTTGCTGTTTTTGATACTGCATTCCATCAGACAATCCCCGATTTTGCATATATGTATGCTCTTCCCTATAAGTACTATCTCAAGCACGGTATCAGACGCTACGGCTTCCACGGTACCAGCCACAGATACGTAAG
>JAZUAZ010000285.1:0-10918 GCA_045638245.1 Acutalibacteraceae bacterium
TTTTATTGAAAATATTTTTCTTACAGTTTTATTAAACAGATATTAAACATCTCAGCGAAACTTCTTTCGGATTTCCTTATCCCTCCAAGAGCGTTTTGCTTACTTTGTCGCTCAGGACAAAGTATGAGCCCGAGCGGCTTGAGCGATAGACGAGCTGTTTCTATATCAAGCATTAAGGTGAAAAAGATAGAGGGCAGCTCCCTCCGACATCCTTGCAGATGCCACCTCCCTCAAGGAGGGCGCTTATAACTCCCTACCTCTTTTCCTCACCGCAAACAACAAAGAGCAATCCAATTTCATCGGATTGCTCTTTTCTTTGTCATTATTTTTTCATTACGCTCGCCGCGTGGCGTTACTTTCTTGATAACCCCTCAGTCAAAATCTGCGATTTTGCCAGCTTTTCCTCCGGAAACGGGAACCCTTTTGTCTGCTCTGCAGACATTTCCCCTAACAGGGGAATCACCTTTCAGGGCGAGCCGAGTAACCAAAGAACTTTTCTTATTTTATCAGAAATGCTTTTTAATCTGATAAATATCAATACATCCTACAGGACATACGTTGTGGCATTCACCGCAGCCGCTACACTTGTCATAGTCAACCACTGCACAGAAGTTTTCAACCTTGACCGCATCATTGGGACAAGCCTTGACACACTTCATACATCCGATACAGCCCGCCTTACACTGCTTTCTTGTTTCAGCACCCTTGGCGTGATTCTTACAGAGCACCGCCGCCTTAACAGTATCAAGAGGGAAGAGATCGATAAGCTGACGGGGACAGGTCTTGATACACTTCTTACATGCACGGCACTTGTCGGGATTGATTCTCGCAACACCGTCGCAAAGGAAGATAGCATCATAGGGACAAACCTCAATACAGTCACCGAAGCCGATACAACCGTGAACACAGTTCTTGGGGCCGCCGAAAAGCTGAGTAGCAATCTTACATGAATGTACGCCGCTGTAGTCGAGCTTTTCTTCAACATTCTGCTTGTTACCCTGACACATAACCGCCGCTACCATAGGAGTAACGTCGCCCGCTTCAAGACCGAGTACGGCAGCAACAGCCTTAGCCGCATCATTACCGCCGGGAGTACAGAGATTACATTCCTTTGTTTCGCCCTTGGAAAGAGCATCTGCATAGCCGTCACAACCGGTATATCCGCAGGCACCGCAGTTCGCACCGGGAAGACATTCACGTACCTTTTCGGTGGTTTCGTCAACGGGTACTGCAAAGAAAGCGGAGGCGAAGGCAAGTCCGAGACCTGCAATAAGGCCGATTGCCGCAACAATAATTACGGGAAGTAAAATTTCCATAGCTATTTACCTCCTTTAAGCGAAAATGTTTTCAACAACACCTGTAAAGCCGAGGAAGGACACGGATACAAGTGAAGCTGCAACGAGTGTGATGGGAAGTCCCTGCATAAACTTAGGAACCTGACAGCTTTCAAGTCTTTCACGTACGCCTGCGAACATTACCATCGCAACCATAAAGCCGAGACCTGCACCGAGGGAGTTGAACATTGACTGTGCAAAGTTGTAGCCGCTGTCAACGTTAAGGATAACTACACCGAGAACGGCACAGTTTGTCGTGATAAGGGGAAGGTATATACCGAGAGCACTGTAAAGAGCGGGAATATACTTCTTGAGGATGATTTCAACAAGCTGAACAAGAGCCGCAATAACAAGGATGAATACGATTGTCTGAAGATAATCGAGTCCGTTTGCAACAAGAAGGTACTTGTTGATGGGGAAGCATACTGCAGTTGCGAGAGCCATAACGAATATAACTGCCGCACTCATACCTACTGCGGTGTTAAGCTTCTTTGAAACACCGAGGAAGGGACAGATACCGAGGAACTTTGCAAGAACGAAGTTCTGGGTAAGAATAGCCGTAAGAAGAATTGAGAATAATTCCTTTGTCATGCTGATGCCTCCTCCTTCTTATTATCTTTGTTAAGAGCACAGTTCTGTGCCATGGGACAGCCTTCACAGCCGCGAAGCTCTGCTCTGGGCTTACCCTTGCTTTCTGCAATCTTATTGGCAACTGCCATTGTGATACCGTAAACGAAGAAGCCTCCGGGAGGAAGAATGAATACGAGCATGGGATTTTCTGCGAGGAAGGGAACACTGATTCCGTAGAAGGAGCCTGCACCGAGGATTTCTCTTGCCGCACCCATAACAAAAAGTGCCGCAGTGAAGCCTATACCCATACCGAGACCGTCAACAGCTGATACGAGTACCGGATTCTTGCTTGCGAAAGCCTCAGCTCTGCCGAGAATAATACAGTTAACAACAATAAGAGGAAGGTACACACCGAGCTGCTCATCAAGAGCGGGAAGGAATGCCTTTACCGCCATCTGTACTATTGTAACGAAGGATGCGATGATAACGATGTATGCGGGGATACGTACCTTATCGGGAATTACCTTACGAAGGGCTGAAATTGCCATATTTGAGCAGACAAGAACAACGGAAGCCGCAAGACCCATACCTACCGCACTTTCAACGGAGGTTGTTGTTGCAAGTGTGGGACAGGTACCGAGGACAAGACGTAAAACAGGGTTTTCAGCTATAAGACCCTTACTGAACTCTTTTACTAATCCTTTTTTCTCAGCCATTGTTCTCACCTCCTGCTATCTGATTATAGGTCTCTGTTGCAAGGTTAACCGCATTTACAACTGCATTTGATGTAATTGTTGCGGCCGTTATTGCCTGAACATCCTGACCCTCGTTTGAGTTTTTGTTTACTGAAAGAATACCGCTCTTTCCTACAAAGCGACCCTTGAAATCGTCCTTTGTGGCATTTGCACCGAGACCCGGTGTCTCACTGTGGGAAAGAATTTCAACACCCATTATATTGCCCTCTTTGTCCATACCGACCATAACGGAAACAGTACCGCCATAGCCCTTTGCACCTGAGGTAAATACATAACCTACCTCATTACCGTCCTTATCGTAGCCGATACACCAGGTAACACCGTTATCTGCAGTTTCTACATCAGAATAGGTGTAGGAACCGTCTTTGTCACCGAGCACGAGTCCGCGGCCTGCGATTTCAGCCTGAACTGCGTTTTCAGCAATCTTATCCTTTGTTATCATATTGGTACCTGCGAGAAGCGCGGTTGCAACAAGGCAGAAAATAAGAAGTGCCACTGCAGGAACAATAATATCCTTGATGTTTATCTTTTTCATGCCTTAACCTCCTTCTTCTCCTTCTTTTCCTTAACAAAACCGAAGGGCTTTGAAAGAGTGAGGTTTTCAATATGAGGAACAAGTATATTCATAAGAATGATTGAGAAGGATACACCCTCGGGAAGTGAGCCGTAGATACGGATAACCGAGGTGATAAGTCCGCAGCCGATACCGAAGATTATCTTGCCCTTCTTTGTGATGGGAGAGGTAGCATAGTCGGTTGCCATAAAGAATGCACCGAGCATAAGACCGCCGCCGAGAAGCTGATAGATAACAAAGTCAACGTTTCCGCCGCCTGCAAAGAACATAAACACGGCAACGGTACCGATGAAGAAGAAGGGAATGATGGGAGAGATTACCTTTCTGAGAAGAAGATAGAATCCGCCGCAGATAAGAGCTATTGAGCAGACCTCACCCATTGAGCCGCCGTGCTTGCCGAGAAGCATTTCAGCTATTGAGGGAAGACCTTCGGGAAGTGAAAAATCAACGCCGTCTCTTATCTGTTCTGTAAGTTGTTCTGTAATCTGACCCATGGGAGTTGCCGATGTGATTGCATCAATTTCCCATGCGTTCTGACCCGAAGCAATCCAGTTTGCCATAGCAGTGGGGAAGGATACCATAAGGATGATTCTTGCAGTCATTGCAGGGTTGACAAAGTTCTGTCCGATACCGCCGAACATCTGCTTTACAACAACAATAGCGATAATACCGCCGATTGCAGCCATCCATAAGGGAAGGGTTGCGGGAAGGTTGAAGGCAAGAATGATGCCTGTAACAACTGCAGAAAGGTCACCGAGGGTATTATCCCTTTTCATAACCTTGCGGCAGACAAATTCACTTATAACGCAGGATGCCACTGTAACTGCAGTAAGCACCAGTGCTCTTGAGCCGAAGTAAACAGCGCACATTACAAGAGCGGGAACAAGAGCAAGAATAACGTCAAGCATAATGCCCGTGGTTGTTTCACTTGAACGCACGTGAGGTGATGCGCTTACGGTAAGTCTTTTAGCCATTATTTTCCACTCTCCTCTCTGAGAACCTGCTTTGCAAGGCGGATATACTGCACAAGAGGTCTGCCCGAGGGACAGGCGTAGGCGCAGGAGCCGCATTCCATACAGGTATTTACATTTATAGCCTTGAGCTTTTCAGCATCCTTCACTCTTGAATATCTTTCAATAAGAGTAGGTGTAAGGCTCATGGGACAAACGTCAACACATCTGCCGCAACGTATGCAGGCTCTTTCCTTCTTGATAAGATCCTTTCTTTCGTCAAAGGCGAGAATTGCGTTATTCTGCTTACAGATAGGAGCTTCGGTTGAGCAGATTGCAAGACCCATCATAGGTCCGCCGAAGATAATCTTTCTCGGCTCTGTCTTAAAGCCGCCGCAGAAGTCGATAATATCCTGAATGTTTGTACCGATGGGTACACGGATATTCTTAGGCTCTGCTATGGCACTGCCGTCAACGGTGATTGAACGTGAAACAAGAGGCTTACCCGTTTCAAGATATCTTGCAATGAAGGCTGTTGAGGTTACGTTCATAACCACGCATCCTACATCAGAAGGAAGCTTTCCGGGAGGTACCTTTCTGCCGGTAGCGGAAAGCACCATCATTTTTTCAGCACCCTGAGGGTATCTTGAACGAAGGGTCATAAGCTTGATTGCATCACCCTTATCATTATCACGGTCAGCAATCTCCTTCATTATTTCAAAAGCCTTGGGCTTGTTATCCTCAATAGCGATGATAACCTGCTTAAAGCCGAGAATGTTTTTGAGAATTTCAACACCCTTGAGGATGTTTTCCGCATTTTCGATGCATTCACGGTAGTCAACGGTAATATAGGGCTCACATTCAGCAGCGTTGATGATAAGGGTATCAATATCCTTATCCTCGGGGATGTTGAGCTTTACGTGTGCAGGGAAGCCCGCACCGCCAAGACCTACGAGACCCGATTCTCTTACTGCGGCACAAAGCTCTGCCTTGTTTGTAACAACGGGAGGCTTGATACCCTCATAAAGACGCATTTCGCCGTCACTTTCGATTGTTACACCCTTTGTGATGATACCGTTAGCAAGCTTTACGTCGCCTACTGCGGTAACGGTACCCGAAATACTTGAATGGATAGGTGCAGAAATAAACTTATCACTGTCACCGATCTTCTGACCGACTGCAACAGTGTCACCCACCTTTACAATGGGAGTACAAGGTGCACCGATATGCTGCTGCATAGGAAGAATAACCTTATTGGGAACAGGCATTCTTTCAATTGCCATTTCGGCAGTGTTTTTGTGGTGAGCTACTTTTACTCCGCCGCGACCGTGTCTGACCGCAGTGAGAACTCCCGGAGTTTTTTTACTCATCTTTTCATCTCCTTTATGAATTTTTATGTTGATCTTTGTTTTTAACAATAAATACGGTCAAGGCTCTGTTTTCCCGGTCCTGATGTAAGAACCCGCTATTCTCTCCACTCCCGGCATAACGAGAGTAAGCATACCGCCCGTTACCGTACCGGTTATGAGAGCAAATATCATCAGGTACTTCCCGTAATTCAGCAGTGCGGGAGTGCCTGAAATCAGGCAGGCAACGGCAAGCTGACCGAAGTTGTGCATCAGCGCACCTGCAATACCTATGCCCGTGAAGGAAAAAAGTCTGTCCTTATGCTTTAAAAGAAGGGACACGGCAACAGTACTGAGAAGTCCTCCGCAAAGGCTCATAGCCGAGGCGGTAGCTCCTCTTGTTATAAGAGCGAATATCCCTTTTATAAGCGTTATATATATTCCTGCCCCGACTCCCATCATATCCGTAACGTACATCGTCACGATATTGGAAAGACCGGGCTTTGCTCCTACCGGAAGAAAGGGTATGTCGGGGATTAGCATATGCTCAAGAAAACCCAGCACAAGAGCAAAAGCTCCGCTTATTCCCAGAAAAGCAACACGGTAGGTGTTTTTTTCTTTTTTCATAGACGACTCCTTAATAAGTCTCAATATGTGCAGTGCTGCCTCCCTTAAGACTGACAACCACACGCTCGGGTACACACGCCATAGTGTCTCCCGCCCTTGTCATAGTACCTCTTTTTACACACAGACTGTCCTCACAGTGTGATGAGAGAAATCTTACACCCTCACTGTCGGCATAGATTTCACAGCCGCCCACGGTGAAGGTTTTTCCATCACTGAGAGAAGAAAGCTCCGCAGACTCAACCGCTTCGCCGTCAAGATAAATAACGAGCCGGAGATTTTCTCCACCGCTGTAAAAGGGAGCGAGAAACCATACAAGAATTATTATTATAACGGTGACAATAATTGCAACGTCACCCTTTTTAAGCATTTTTGTGGGCATTTTATCAGTACTCAAAATCTATATCACCCACTACGGTAATATTCATATCCTTATCAACAAGCACGCCCGAAGCGCCGTACTCATTGAGGAGTGCCTCAGCCTTTTCGGCCCCGAGTACGAGACAGGCAGTGGAAAGAGCATCGGAGAGTATACCGCTTCCTGCAACTACGGTTACACTGATAAGTCCGCTGTCGGAGGGGTAGCCCGTATTACCGTCAAGGATATGATGGTAACGTACGCCCTCTTTCTCAAAAAATCTTTCATAGTCGCCCGAGGTGGAAACAAAGCCTTCGTTCATATTTATAACACCGAGATATTCATTTTCGTTTCTCGGATGACGGATACCTACTCTCCATGGATCACCTGCTTTGTTGTGCTGCCCGTAGGTGACAATACTTCCGCCTACGGAAACTACCGCTCCCTTTATATCGGTCTTTGATTCAAGATAAGCCATAATATAGTCGCAGGCAATACCCTTACCTACTGCACCAAGGTCTATGCTAACACCCTCGGCAATGGTGATTTTACTGCCGTCAAGGGTGATTTTCTCATATCCGCATTGCGAAAGAAGCTCTCTGACTTCATCCTCGGAAAGTACCTTTTCATTTTCTGTACCTATACCCCAGGCATCGGAAAGATTACCCATTGATACGTCAAAGGCACCGCCGCTTTTTTCGCTCACCTCAAGGCAGGCTCTGAGTGCGTCTGCAACAAGCACATCGTTGAGAGTACCCTCCGTGTTGAGACGTGACAGCACCGTATCATCATCCTTGCAGGAAAGATAACCGTCAAGCGAGTCAACTATGCTCTTTATCGGTGCAAGATGCACACCGGGAATATCGGCATAAATCTTCTGGGTGACAATAGTGTTCATCCCGAAGGAATACTTTTCTTCACTGTAAAAATCCTTTTTACGGTCGTGAAAGTAAAGTGCAGCACCGAGAGCAATCGCAACAACGAGTACAACTGCAATTATTTTAATTATCAGCTTCTTTTTCTTCTCAGGCAGCTTGATTTTTTCCATCGGAACATCACCTCTTTATATACATATATAACTAAACAATACTCTGCAGGGCGCAGATACACACTTTAACTTATACATTCTACACTATAATGACATTTTTTTCAATAGATATCAGGGAAATCTTTAAAGGAAAGTTCAGGAGATTTTACGTTATTTCCGCCTCTTATTTCTGTTTGAAACATATTTGCAACACTTTTATGCCAAAAACAAAAATAAAGTAAAATTTATTTCTCTCAAAGCCGTTGACAAAGGCAAAAAATACTCCTAAAATTTAATTAGCACAATATTAAAGGGGAGAAATTACTATCAGATTTTCAGGAGGAATGTCAAATATATGAAGAAGTCATTCGTGCTTTATCACGACCTTGATGAGGTGTTTTCCTTTCTCACAGACGAGGAAGCAGGTCAGCTCATCAAGGCTGTTTTTGCCTTCGAGACAAAAGGCGAGGTTACTGAATTCAGCGACCGTATGATGCAGTCGAGCTACAAAAGAATCACCGACAGCCTTATACGTAACAGAGAAAAGTATGTGCAGATGTGCGACGAAAGACGGAAGGCCGCTTATAAAAAGTGGGAAAAAGAGCGGGACACTGTCTGATTTTTATGCATTTGGATGCATTTGCATCCAAGTGGATGCAAATGATGCAGATAATGATAATGTAAATGTTAATGATAATGTACCTGATAATGTAAATGTTAATGATAATGTCAATGAAAAAGAGAATGAAAATGCGCCTGCGCCAAAAAAATCTATCTAAAAAAAGGTAAAAAGGTTTTCCACACCGAAAAAGGGCGGTTTTCAACATATTTTTGTGGAAAGGATGTTGAAAGAGTGTTGAAAACAATGCGCAACAACAAAACAGAGACATATGGCAGTCAGCGTATATTCCGCCCCGAAGGCAACATATAACAAAGGGAGGGCACTTACACCCTCCCTGAGATTTTATTTATATCAGTATTTTCAGATGTGTTCCGCAGACACGGCACGCAGTTTCCCTGCGATGTATATCCGGCGGGCAGTATTTTGCGTTCACTGCCCTGGCTCCCCGCGATTGCGAATCGCGAATTGAGAATTGAGACTATCAGCCTCTGCTCCCAAATTCCGCTTTTAATACATTCACCGCATCCTCCTTGGTAAATCCACCGGGGGAGAAATTAAAATTAGCAGGTGCGGTATCAAATCTTGAGCAGTATTCCTCAATCTGCTCATCGGTCATAGTGATACCATTTATATCGGTCAGCTCCCGGATAACTCTTTTGAAGGTACCGATATCAGTGCCCATAATCGAGAGAGCTCTTTCGCATTTTGCGGGAGTATATTCTGCGGCTCTGTCGATGAATTCACCCATAAAGGCGGTACAAGCCTTGCCGTGAGGTACACCGTAATTTTCCGTAAGAATGTATCCGAGGGGATGGGGAAATGCAGTACCGCAATAAGCAAGGGTCAGACCCGCGTACAATGAGCCATAGTACAGCTTTTCACGAAGCTCCTCATCGGGCACTTTTTTCTCACGGTGAAGATAGGAAAGTCCTTCCCAGATAAGGGCGATTGCCTTTTCTCCGAAAAGGGTAGGGATATCACCGCACTTTACGGACATATAGCCCTCAAGCACGTGAGAAAGAGCATCGAGAGCCGTGGAAACAGTAACACCGTAGGGCATCGAATATGTATACTTCGGGTCTGCAAAAGTAAATCTCGGATAACAGTCGTCGGGAGAAATGCTCTTTTTTCTGCCCGTTTTCGGGTTTGTAAGCACACTTACCCTGCCAACCTCACTTCCCGTACCCGAGGTAGTACCGATTGCAACAATGGGAAGAGCCCTTTCACGCTTGTCGGGAGTGTAAATATCCTCGGGTGCAAAGGCAGGATTTGCGGCATAGACAGCTACAGCCTTAGCCGCATCAAGAGGCGAGCCGCCGCCGATGCCGATTACGAAGTCAGCATCAAAGCTGCGGGCAATACAGCCTGCCTCGTGGCAGTGGTCGATACGGGGATTTTCCGTGATTTTATCGTAGACTGTGAAGGCTATACCCTCTTTTGTGAGCGCCTCGGTCACATCGTCGAGAGCACCGCATTTTTTTGCACTTGACGAGCCCGTCACGATGATACATTTATCTCCGAGCTTTTTTAAAAGCGGGGAGTTTTCCTTCACGCAGTCCTTACCGCTTTTTACATTTATGGGTGAATAAAAATTGAAATCCATTGTGTTTTCTCCTTTGTATTTTTTCATGTTTACAGAGCAAACAATCGCGTCCGCAAAGCGGATATATCGCACATAAGAGGCTTCGGTCGACTTGGCGGGATGATATTTATTTTTTCATCACAGTTCGCCCGCGATTGAGAATTGCGAATTGAGAATTACGAATTGATAAACTCTATAGCTTTTGCCGCCGCTACAGTACCGTCACTTACCGCAGTTGTAAGCTGACGGATTTCCTTTTTTCTGCAGTCGCCGCAGACGTATATACCCTTCTTTACGGTACAGTCCTCACCTGCAAGCACGTAGCCGCCTTCGTCGAGGGGAAGCATATCGGAAAACTCCCTTGTGAGAGGTATCTGACCGATTGCCGCAAAAACTCCGTTTACGGAAAGCTCTCTTTCTTCGTCGGTAAGCTTGTTTTTCACCCTGAGGTACTGCACAATGGGCGCGCCGCCGATTTCGGTCGGTACACTGTCGGTGACAAGCTCGATATTTTCTTTTTTCTGTGCCTTTTCAACAAGATTTTTCTCGGCACGGAACTCGTTTCTTCGGTGAACAAGGTACACCTTTTTACATATATCCGAAAGGTAAAGTGCATCCTGCACTGCGGTATTTCCGCCGCCGATTACGGCTACCTCACGGTTTCTGAAGAAGTTTCCGTCACAGTATGCACAGTAGGAAAGCCCCCTGCCTACGTAGTTTTCTTCATTTTCAAGTCCGAGCTTTCTTTCCTCGGTACCGAGGGCAAATATCAAACTTCTGGCTTCGTACTCCCCTTTTTGCGTGATAACTTTTTTCACTTCATCATCAGTGGCGTAAAGTACGGTTTCACGTCTGAATTCACAGCCGAAGGCTTCAGCCTGAGCGCGAAGATTTTCCGAAAGTTCCACACCGCTGACTGCCTTTATGCCGGGATAATTTTCAACGAGAGGACTTTTTGCAATCTGTCCTCCGTAGCCTGTTTTTTCGAAAAGAATCACCTTTTTGCCGCTTCTTACTCCGTAAAGTGCGGCGGTGAGACCTGCGGGGCCTCCGCCGATGATTATTATGTCGTACATTATATTTTCTCCTTTCATGTTTGCCCCGAGGGGTAAACATATCCCATGTAGGTTGATGTATTTTTTTGATATATGAAGCTATCCGATATCTTTTTCACCT
>JAZUAZ010000286.1:0-2022 GCA_045638245.1 Acutalibacteraceae bacterium
GCTCGAACCGTCGACCTCCAGCGTGACAGGCTGGCGTTCTAACCAACTGAACTACCGGGCCAAATGGTGGGAACAACAGGGCTCGAACCTGTGACCCTCTGCTTGTAAGGCAGATGCTCTCCCAGCTGAGCTATGCTCCCATCTTTGCCACCGCTCTCGCAGCGACTTGTATACTATACACCATAAAAATCGATTTGTCAACACTTTTTTTAAAGTTTTTTCGATTTTTTTTATTTTTTTATTTTTTGGCTTTTCTTATTAAATTCCCTATATCCGAAGGGGTGAAAACATACTTTTTATCGCAGAACTGACAACTTACTTCTGTCTTTTCATCCTGCATCATATCTGTAAGCTCCTCGATGCCCGTACTGATAAGTGCGCCCTCAACTCTTTCTCTTGAGCAGTAGCATTGGTATTCGGGCTCACTGCCGTCGAGTACCTCAAGTTCAAAGAGGGGGAGTGCGTGGTGACAGATTTCCTCGGGTGTCATACCTCTGTCGATAAGAGTGGAAATAGGCTCGAGGTTTTTGATGCACTCCTCAACCTTGTCGATGGTGTCGTCCATAGCGGTAGGAAGAAGCTGAATGATAAGTCCGCCGGCGGCTCTTATTGAAAGGTCGGGATTTACAAGTACACCAAGAGCACAGACGGTGGGAGTCTGCTCACTTGTTGAATAGTATGCAGTTATATCCTCTGCAATCTCACCTGAGATAATGGGGGACTGACCTACGTAGGGTTCCTTCATGCCAAGGTCCTTTATAACTGTAAGGAAACCGTTTTTGCCTACCGCACCTGCAACGTCAAGCTTACTCTTTGCGTTGAGGGGAATTTCAACAACACTCTGCTGAACATAGCCGCGTACGTTGCCCGATGAATCGGAAACTGCCATAACGGTACCTGCGGGGCCGTCGCCCTTGAGACGGAGAGTAACAGAGTCATCCTTACCCTTGAGTACTGCACCCATAAGTGAAGCACCCGTGAGAAGTCTGCCCAGAGCTGCAGAGCATACTGCAGAGGTTTCGTGAATCTGCTGAGCCTTTTCTACTATATCTGTTGAATTTACTGCCATAACGGTAAGAGTACCGTCGTTTGAAATACATCTTACTAACTTGCCCATTTTCTGACTCCTTGAAAATTCGGAATTCGGAATTCGGAATTCGGAATTATGCATCCCGTCCGAGCCGTATTTCCGAAGAATTTTATAAGCTTAAAACCAATTCTTATTTTCTACGCACTCACTGAGTACCGAGCTTTCTTGCAACGAAAACTGCTCTTTCGGTATTGTTCTTTACGGGGTTGGTTGTCATTTCCTCGTAAATGCCGATAAGCTCAAATTTGTTATCCTTGAGCAAATCTGAAAGGAAGGAAAGCTCATAGCCTTTTTCCTGAAACTGTTCGCTATATTTATAGTATGCATCAGTTTCCTCGTCTCTTTCGAAAATATCAAGAGAAACAGTGGTGAGCATATTATCGTCGGTTTCATTCTGCCATACGCAGTAAACCTCGTCCATATCGTAAACGAAGGTGTTATTGCCCAGTACTTCTCTGTGCTTGTAGGGGGTATTGACATCAAAAATGAAAATACCCTTATCCTCCATAAAAAGCGATACACGTCGGATAATCTCCCTCACCGTTTCTTCGTCTGTCACGTGGTTGATGCTGTCAAGAGTACATACTGCGGCGTTTATTGTACCGAAAAGGTCAAGCTCCTCCATTTTCTGACAGAGGAAAATCGCATCTGCCTCGCTTTCGTACTTTTTCTCCTGGGCGACGGAAAGCATTTCCTCTGAGGAATCAACACCTATTACCTCGTAGCCTTTCTTGCAAAGAAGCAGGGAAAGGGAGCCTGTACCGCAGGCGAGGTCAAGCAAAATCCCCTTGCCTACACCGTTTTCAGCAAGGAGATTGGAAATGTAGTCACATCTGCTTTCGTAGTCAACGTTTTCGGTCAGGATATCATAATAGTATGCGAAATCGCCGTAGCCTGACATATTATTCCTCTTTTCCGAAAATCTTGTCGTA
>JAZUAZ010000287.1:0-11310 GCA_045638245.1 Acutalibacteraceae bacterium
TTCACCCGAGGACTTTATTACAGAGGTGTATTATAAGAAAGGACGATGAAAATATGTCAAAGCGCAAAGACTATTTAAACTGGGACGAATACTTTATGGGTATCGCCCTTCTCTCATCCTACAGAAGTAAGGACCCAAACACACAGGTAGGCGCCTGCATAGTAAACGATAAAAACCGTATTATGTCCGTCGGATACAATGGATTCCCCTACGGCTGTGATGACGACGAATTTCCCTGGGAAAGAAGCGGTGACGCTTACGACACCAAGTACCCCTATGTATGTCACGCAGAGCTTAACGCCATCCTCAACAACAGAGGTGCAAACCTTGAGGGTGCAAAAATTTATGTTGCACTTTTCCCCTGCAACGAATGTGCAAAGGCTATTATCCAGAGCGGCATAAAAGAGGTTGTTTATCTTTCCGATAAATACGCCGACACAATGGCGACAAGAGCATCAAAGAGAATGTTCAACGCCGCAGGTGTAAAGCTGACAAAAATCGAATGCGGCAAGAAGAGTCTTGTAATTGACCTTGACGAGAATAAAGTGTGATTGTAGTAGTCAGTAGCCAGTAGCCAGTAGTCACACGCTATCGTGACATAAAGAAATAAGAGACTACCCGTGTAATTTGATATAAAAAAACAAGCGGTATATATCCGCTTGTTTTTTTGTATTTATAATCGGCTACTAAAAACAGCCGATTCCTGACTACTAATTTATGCACTCGCCATGCAGGCGTTGCTTTCCCCAAAGAAAGCAACCAAAGAACTTTAGTTGTTTTCCAGCGCGGGTAGTTTTGTATTCCTTTGCACCGCATCAGCGTGTGACTACTGGCTACTGACTACTGACTACTAAAAAACGGTCGGCAAAAGCCGACCGTTTTCAAATCTTACTTAGCGAGTGCGCCGATCTCAAGCATAAATCCACCGATCTGTGCGCCGAATTCGGGACCGCCGTCCATAACAAGACGTCCTGCCTTAGTTGCCTCAAGCATATCATCAATGCTCATAAGGATACCAAGTGCACTGTCAAGGTTGTTGAAGCGAAGTGTGAAGAAGGGCATTGCTCTCTTGTATTCGCCACGACCTGCTCTTGACTTACCTGCCTTGATACGAATGAATGCTGAAACCTGAGGATAGTTGTCAACTGCAAATGCGTAAACACGGTCAGGGCTCTTTGAAGTCCAATCCTTGATGCCGGGATGTCCCATCTTGTTAAGCTGACTGATACCGCTTGAAAGAAGATAGAAGTAGCACTTAACGAGAAGCTCCTTTGTTTCCTCATCCTTCGGGGGCTCTGTAGCACCGAGAAGGCTAGCCATCTTAAGGAGTACCATTACGAAGGAAACAAGTGTACCTGCGTACTTGACACCTCTGATTTTCGGGATACCTGCAGGTGTGATCTTACCCTTGAAGAAATCGTTGAGGTTTTCAACGCTCTTGAATTCAAGCTCGATGTGAGGATCCTCTGTAAGGCAGGTATGTACGAGCCATTCGCCGCTGTTAACAACGAAGTGCATACCTCTCTTGCCACCCTCAACCTCGGGGTCAAGACAGCTTACCTGGATAACTGCGTGTGCTTTTTCAAACTTCTTTTTAAGGGAGGGTACATCGTTTGCGATAACCTTTACAAGCGGCAAAGCAGCGTTGAGAAAGATTTTATTTGAATATAAGGCTTCCTGTGTATGAGCCATATCGTTTGCCTCCTTGTAATATTATTAGAACTCGTCGTCCCAGTTGTCGTCTTCTTCGAAGTCTGCGTTCATTGTTTCACGAACTGCAGCGATGATACCGTTAGCGTCGATACCTGCATCTGACATGATATCTTCGTGGAGACCGATCATTGCAAAGCCCTTATGACCGAGCATCTTGAATGCACAGCCCTTACCGTACTGAGCCATAACCTCAGCAACCGCTGAACCGAGACCGCCTGCTACGAGATGGTCTTCAACTGTAACGATTCTTCTTGTATCTGAAATTGCCTTCTGGATAGCCTCAACGTCGATGGGGCTGATTGTGTGCATATTAAGAACGCGAACTGAAAGTCCGTCTGAATTCTTGAGGAACTTAGCAGCCTCACGAGCCTGGAATACACATGAACCGCAAGCGATAACTGTGATATCTGTACCCTCGTGAACCTCTACTGCCTTACCAACCTCAAAGCCGTAATCCTGGTTCTCATAAAGAACACGGTCGAAGCCGCGGTTGATACGGATGTAGTAGGGGCCGAAGTTTTCGTAAGCTGCATTAACAGCATTAGCTGTTTCAAAGCCGTCAGCGGGAACGATAACTGTAAGGTTGGGCATTGCTCTTGTAATAGCAAGGTCAGTGATAGCGTGGTGAGTTGAACCTGCCTGACCGAAGGATGTACCTGAATGAGTAGCAATAATCTTTGCATTTACATTCTGATAGCAGATATCTGTGTGAAGCTGGTCACAAGCACGCATTGATGTGAATGCTGAGAAGCCTGAAAGGAAGGGAATCATACCTGCACGAGCCATACCTGCTGCAACACCGAACATATCCTGTTCTGCGATACCAACGTTGATAACTCTTTCGGGGCAAACCTTAAGAACGTCACCGAGCTTTGTTGATTTTGCAAGGTCAGCTGTGATAGCAACAACCTTGGGGTCCTTTAAAATAATGTCAGCCAGAGCCTTACCGTAAATTTCAGCTGTGGAAAGCTCGGTCTGGTCAACTGCTGTATAAACAAATCCGCCTGCCATAATTATTTGCCCTCCTTTTCTGCACGAGCGCAACGAGCCTTGTAGTCTGCTTCAAGCTCTTTGTTGAACTGTTCAAACTTAGCGTCGTCGATTGCACCGTAGTGCCATGTGTAGTCGCCTTCAATTGACTTGATACCTGCACCCTTCTTTGTATCCATAAGAATACATGTGGGAGCACACTTTTCCTTTGAACGCTCGATAGCTACGTCGATAGCGTCGCAAAGCTCACCGATATTGTTACCGTCAACAACGATTGTGTTGAAGCCGAAAGCTGTCATCTTGTCTGCAAGAGGCTCAAGCTTCTTGATGTCTTCTGTGTTACCGTCGATCATGTTGTGGTTTCTGTCGATGAATACGATACAGTTGGAAAGCTGATAGTGGTTGATTGTCATAAAGCCTTCCCAGCATGAGCCCTCACCGAGCTCGCCGTCACCTGTTACTACGTATGTAAGGTAGTTCTTACCCATAAGTCTTGCTGCAAGAGCTGTACCTGCTGCGATAGAGGGACCGTGACCGAGTGAGCCTGTTGAAGCGTCAACACCTACAACCTTGTTTGAGTCAAGGTGCATACCCATCTTTGAGCCTGAAAGGTTGAAGGACTTAAGCATTTCAACCTCGTTGAAGCCCTTATCGCAGAGTACGGGAGCGTAAGCAATAGCTGCGTGACCCTTTGAAAGGATGAAACGGTCTCTGTCTTCCCACTTGGGATCGTCAACCTTGATGTTAAGGTACTTGTGGTAAAGAACGGTAAGAAGGTCCATTACGGACATACCGCCGCCGAAATGTCCGCTGCCTGCCCATACTGTTGTCTGAACAGTGAGCTTACGAAGCTCGTAAGCCTTTTTTTCAAGGGCAAGCCATTCTTTTTTTGAAAGTGGCATAATGTTTTCCTCCATAAATCATTTTATATAATACCCTTCCCCTCTCAGAGAAGGGTACAGTTCCAAAGTTTATCAGCCGAAAATTTCGGGATGATTCTTTGCTACGATACCGAAGCATTCCTCAGCAACTTCGATTGAGTGCTTGATATCCTTATCGGAAAGAGCAGCGTTGATGAAGTGGTTGTGGTGAGATGAAATGAAGATACCTCTTGAAACCATTTCAGCAACCCATTCCTGATGAAGAATCATGCTGTCATCGTTAGCGATTCTGAGATAGAAGAGTGCGGGAGCACCTGAAGCGATAAGGTTGATACCATGCTCAGCACCTGCCTTAATAAGACCGTTGCAGAGCTTTTCACCCTTAGCCTTGAACATTGCGGGAACGTCAAGTTCCTTCATCTTGTTGATGTTAGCAATACAAGCTGCGAAGGGTACTGCGCTGAGCCAGTATGAGCCTGTGTATGCAAGTGAGCTCATTGCGCCCTTAAGGAATTCCTTACCGCAGACAGCTGACATATTGTAGCCGTTTGCAAGAGCCTTACAGAAGCAGATAAGGTCTGCCTCGAAGCCGAAGAAATGGTCTGAGCCTGCAAGGTCAAGACGGAAGCCTGCACGAACGTCGTCAATGATGAGAACGATGTCGTTCTTTGTACAGATTTCACGTACCTTAGGCCAGAAGCCTTCTTCGGGGAATGCATTATCGTGGAAGTTGCCGTGGTCATAGGGCTGAGCTATGATACAAGCAATCTGGTTCTTGTTTTCTTCGATAGTCTTCTCAAGAAGAGGAATATCGTTCCAGGGAAGCATAATGTTATTAGCAACATCCTCGGGAAGTACGCCCGGATAGTCAATCTTCTGACACCAGGGTGAAACACCGTGATAGTAGCCGTTGAACATAATAACCTTTTTTCTGTGTGTATATGCTCTTGCGCACATGATAGCGCCCTGAGTAGCATCGTTACCGTTCTTTGCGAAGAAAGCCCAGTCAGCAGATGCAACTGTATCAACGAGAAGCTCTGCACAGTCAAGCATTACCTTGCCGGGCTGAGTTGTACAGTTACCGAGAGCGATCTGCTTCATAGCAGCAGCGTCAACGTCGGGATCGCAGTAGCCGAGTACGTTAGGACCGTAAGCGCACATATAGTCGATGTACTTGTTACCGTCAACGTCCCATACATATGTACCCTTGGCTTTTTCTGAGAAAACAGGCCATTTCTGAACGGGGATGAACTGACCTTCAGCAGGGCCGAGGTGACCGTAAACACCTGAAGGTATTACTTTTGTAGCTCTTGTGAAGAGCTCTCTGCTCTTATCTGTTTTGTATACGGGAAAACTCATTTTATAATACCTCCTTATGCAAGATAGAGTGCAACTCTGTCAAGAATTCTGTTTACGTTATCAATCATATTGATAAGACCGTGCATTTCAACAAGACCTTCGCCGACTGCAGCGATAGCATTGATCTTGCCGTCGAAAAGATCTCTTGCAACGTGAATATCGCCGAACTGCATCTGTGAGCGGAATGCTTCGGGCTTCTGCTTGATTGTAACCATATGATTGTCCTTAACGCGGATTGTAGCACCTACGCAATCCTTGATGGAAACGTCGATGATACCATCGGGAATAAGTGAAGCACTGAACTTACCGATTTCATCGTTGTTACCGATCTGTGAAAGAGCAACGGTGATAACATAGAACATAAGCTTTGTGCTGATTTCGAAGAACTTTTCGTCCTTGAGGTCTTCCTCTGAAGCTCTGAGATAGTTTGAGAGCATATCGGTGAGAGGAATGAACTTGCCGAGAAGGAAGCCGATCTTTGTAAAGCCCTTCATGGGAAGAGCGGAGCCGCTTCCGTCAACCATTGCATTGAATTTTTCGGGTGTTGAGAAGGGAAGAAGCACATCACAGTTTGCGATGCCCTGCTCCATTCTGCATCTGCCGTTCTTGAAGATAAGAGTTGCGCTGGGACCGTTTGTAACATCAAGACCGATAGCAACAGGCTTCTTTGTCTTTACAAGGTCGCTTGCCTCTTTGTCAAGCTCGCAGAGATTTTCGATTGCACCCAGAACAGCATACATATTGATATATGCCAGGGTTCTTGCATCTGTCATCATAAGAAATATCCTCCTTTGTGTGAGTAACCGCTCACCCCGAAGGGCAACGGTTGGATTTTATATGCTGTATTATTTTACCAAATATCACACTTCATGTCAATGCTTCTGTGAAGTTATAACAAAATATTCAAGAAAGTTTTTTATTTTCAGTATGTAATATCCTAAAAAAGTCAAAAAATCAGACGCCTCTTAGAAAAGAAGCGTCTGAATCATATCTTTTAATATACAATATTGTAATCCTTTTCGAACTTAAGTCCGACCTGAGCATCAAGCTTTCCGAGAAATTCAACCTTGAGCTTAAGAATAAGCGGTGACGAGTAATTTATCCAAGTGATATTCTTTGACTCCTTGTCTATCTTACATCTGATTATACAGTCAAAATACTCAGTTGTGAAATCCTTTACTATCGGAGGTGCTTTCTCCATAACCTCGGAGCTTGTGATTGTATCAAATGCCTTTGCAACACCATTGCCCGGCTCCGGATTGGTTGACGGATGAAGCTTTATGTACATTTCGTATTCAGTACCAAGGTCAACACATTTAGCTTCCGCTACATCAGCCTCGGTAAGCTTACTTACCCATGTTTCTCCGGGAACCTGGAAGTTTGCGATAATATCCTCTTTGGTAGCATATTCAATAGGATCGGTATCGTCCTTGAAGCTTGTTTCAAGAAGATCGGCAGCCATACCTGCAAGAACATCAGGAACCTGAAGATATTCCTCCATGTGAGTACGGTCCTCATAATTCTTTGTAACCTTCACTGCATCGGTTTTTATTTTATTTGCGCTCTCGTTGAACAAAGCAACTATCTCAGCAGTTTCCATCTCGGATTTTGTATCCTCTGTTATGGTACTTTCGGTGTTGCTTGATGAAAGTGAGCTTGACGATGACTGAGGTGTTGTGCTTACTGCTGCGCCGCCCGTACCGCCTTCTCCGCCGTTATTTACAACAACGAGCTTCGGGCTTTTAATAAAGCCTGCAAGAGTACCGCAGGTAAAAACAACGATCACGATAAGATAAATTGCCACAGTTTTCATAAGCCAATTGGACGGATCTTTAAAAAATTTCTTAAGTTTCATAAAAACTACTCCCGTTTTTTATTATCTTTCAAGGATTATATCTAATATACACTGTTTTTGTAAAATAAGCAATACTCTGAGAAAAAAATCTTTAAATATCATAAAAAGAGAGTCGACAAACGCCGACTCTCGCATATTTTATTCTTCTGTTTCCGCTTCGTTATCTTCAGCCACAGTGTCATCCTCAGCGTCAGTCTGCTCATCTTCTGTCTTTTCAGCTTCACTGATTGATGTTGCCTCTATTATTTCTCCCTCAGCCTCAGTGTATGAAACCGTAATTTCATCGCCTTCATTAAGAATTACTACCTTTTCCTGCTGAGAAGCCTTTACCGAATAGTAAATTCCGCTTCCGTCAAGCTCAATAAAGTATACACTGTTACCGTCAATAACAGCAGTACGGATATCGGTAACCTTACCGCTTACGGTAACGGTATCTGAAGTATCTTCGCCGCTGTTGTTGTCTTCGAGATTTTCAAGCTCGTCAAAATTCACATCAACATCTATATTGTTCTGCTCGAGCTTTTCAGCATAAACACGTGTACATTCGGCAATGGTTGCACCTGTAACCGCAACCTGATAATTCTGCACGTTAACCATAGCATAACGCTTTACGAGGTTATCCGCATCCTTAAGAGACATAAAGTAGGTAGGCTGACCGCTTACGTTGAGAAGAATCGGGAAGGTTGCCTGATATGCGTAGTCCTGCACGTCACCCTGAGCCGATGACATAGCCGAGGTTTCCTTAGCACCTGAAATACTGTAGAAATTAGCTTCCTTTGTTCTCATATTCATAAGAACGAAGCCGATAATAGCCTGGTCATTACCTGCAGATGTAACACCTGTGTAGGTATAAACGTCATCATCCTTGGCAATATAGTTTGTTCCTTCGGTTGTAAGCTTAACACCGCTCTGACCGATAACTGAGTTAATGAAGCCGTCCTGATACTTTCCGTAATAGTCAAACTGCTCAACGAGAAGGTCATCGGAATAAATACCGTCAATCCACTGAAGCTCCTTGCTGTTCTTGACCTCGTCAACACTGTATTCAACCATATCACCGCTGATAGCATCAACGATTACAACACCCTTTACGTCAGTACCGCCGAAAAGACCGATAGTCTTATCAAGCACAGGGCAAAGCCAGTAGGGATTTCCCTTTTCGTCAATTTCGAATCTGGGCTCGTCAAAAATATAGGTAGGATAGCTGAAGCGCACGTGACGCATAAGGTACTTATCAAAATGCTCATTGGGTGAATATCTGATATACTGTCCCTCGGGAAGAGTGACAAGCTCAGCCTTCTGCGTAACCATATCCACAACTACGTAGCCGGGAAGACCGGTACCTGTGTTTTTAAACCACTTGAATATATCTCCGTAAGCGAGAGTTGTAACCTTGACCGGCGTGTTCTTGTAGTTTATCTGTGTGAACTCATTTGAAAGCTCAAACTGTGAAACCTTACCTATCTCCGCAAGGTCACCGAGCGTACGGTTTGCAAGCACCGTTGCCGCATCTGTATCGAGTACGGGTACACTGGAGAAATCAACCTCACTGATATCATCAGCAAAGGTCTTTGTATCGTCAACAGAAATAATCCTGCTGTAGCTCTTGGCTCTGAAAAGAGAGGAGGATATAACACCGCCGATAATAACAACTACAACGAGCAATCCGATAAACATCATCGGTATCAGTGATCTCTTTTTTACATAGGGTATATATTCGGGGCTTCTGAGCGCACCCGAAGTAATAAAGGTGAGTGCAATAAAAATAACCGCAACGATACCAAAATAAATATAGGTATCAATACTCTTGAAATTGATAGGAGGCAGCATAAAGTAATAAGTTACAAATGCGCCGATAAGAGTACCGATAATACTTATAATAAGCATTTTAACGGAATTCTTCGGGGTAAGATAGGCATCCTTACCGTTGCCTTTACCCTTTCCGTCTTTTCCTGTGAAATCCACCTTGATAGGTTCCATTTCTTCAGCTCCTTCTGGTTTTAATTTAATGAATATGCTTACATTATACAGTTATTTTCCGAAAAAAGCAAGTCCCCACCCCTACCTCACCACCCGGCCTTTATACAAATTGCAATAAACAGTTGAAACAATATTATTTTTGTGATATAATTAAGAGGTTATACTATCTGAAACAAGTATAAACACTTTAATGAGGTGATATAAATGGGCTTATTATCAAAGCTTTTCGGTGACTATTCATCGAAGGAAATCAAAAGAATAAGACCTACGGTTGATAAAGTTCTTTCATACGAAGAAGCCTTCTCAAAGCTTACCGATGACGAACTCAAATCCAAAACTCCCGAATTCAGGGAAAGACTCGCAAACGGCGAGACTCTCGACGATATTCTTCCCGAAGCATTTGCAGTCTGCCGCGAGGCATCATGGCGTGTACTCGGAATGAAGCATTTCCCCGTACAGATCATGGGCGGTACCGTGCTTCATCAGGGCAGAATTGCAGAAATGAAAACAGGTGAAGGTAAAACTCTCGTTGCTACCCTCCCCGCTTATCTTAACGCTCTTACAGGCGAAGGCGTACACATTGTTACAGTCAATGACTATCTCGCCCGCCGAGACAGCGAATGGATGGGCAAGGTTTACCGCTTCCTCGGTCTTACTGTAGGACTTATCGTAAACGGACTCGAAACTGAGGAGCGCCGCAAGGCATACGCCGCAGACATTACCTACGGCACAAACAACGAAATGGGTTTCGACTATCTTCGTGACAATATGGTTCAGTATATGAAGCAGAAGGTACAGAGAGGTCACAATTTTGCAATCGTCGACGAGGTTGACTCAATCCTTATCGACGAAGCAAGAACCCCCCTTATCATTTCAGGTATGGGCGGTCGCTCATCGGAGCTTTATTCAATTGCCAACACCTTTGTAAGAGGACTCAAGTGCCATAAAATTGCAGAAACAGACTCAAAAGCCGACCTTGAGGAGCTTGCAAAAGAAACAGGAGCAGACTACATCGTTGACGAAAAGGCAAGAAGTGCCACTCTGACAAAGAGCGGTATTGTAAAGGCCGAAAAATTCTTCAACGTTGAAAATCTCGCAGACCCTGACAATCTTACTCTTTCGCACCATCTCAATATCGCCATAAAAGCTCACGGCATTATGACAAGAGACATCGACTACGTTGTAAAGGACGGAGAGGTGCTCATCGTCGACGAATTCACCGGCCGTATTATGATAGGTCGTCGCTACAATGACGGTCTTCATCAGGCTATTGAAGCAAAGGAAAACGTTAAGATTGCAAGAGAAAACAAGACTCTTGCAACAATAACCTTCCAGAACTACTTCCGTCTTTACAACAAGCTTTCAGGTATGACCGGTACCGCTATGACCGAGGTCAACGAATTCAGAGAAATTTACTCTCTTGATGCCGTTGAGGTACCCACCAACAAGCCTCTCGCAAGAAAAGATAACAACGACGTTATCTATCAGACAGAGCAGTTCAAGTTCAATGCTATTATAGAGCAGATTTTAAAGTGCCACGAAAAGGGTCAGCCCGTACTTGTGGGTACCATCTCAATCGAAAAGAGTGAAAAGCTTTCAGCCGCTCTCAAGAGAAGAGGCATCAAGCATAACGTACTTAACGCGAAGCACCACGAAAAGGAAGGTGAAATTGTCGCTCAGGCAGGTAAGCTCGGTGCAGTTACAATCGCTACCAATATGGCAGGCCGTGGTACCGACATCATGCTCGGCGGTAACGCTGAATTCCTTGCAAAGAGCGAAATGAGAAGAGTCGAATACACTGAGGAGCTTATTGCAGAAGCAACCGCCTTCGGTGATACCGATAACGAGGATATCCTTGAAGCAAGAGCAAGATTCAAGGAGCTTGAAGCAAAATACAAGGCTGAAATTGCCGACGAAGCCGAACAGGTGCGCAAGGCGGGCGGTCTTTACATCATCGGTACCGAGCGTCACGATTCAAGACGTATCGACAATCAGCTCAGAGGACGTTCAGGACGTCAGGGCGACCCGGGTGAAAGCCGTTTCTATCTTTCAATGCAGGATGACCTTCTCCGTCTCTTCGGCGGCGACAGAATGTACGCTATTATGGAAAGCATGCCCGTTGACAAGGATACCCCCATCGAGGTCGGCATGATTACCAAGCAGGTTGAATCCGCGCAGAAGAAGATTGAAGGCAACAACTTCGCAGTAAGACGTAACGTTCTTGCCTTCGACGATGTTATGAACCGTCAGAGAACCATCATCTACGGTCAGCGTGACAAGGTACTCAAAGGAGAGGACATCAAGCCTATCATCACAAAGATGATTGACGATTCAATCGGCGACACAGTTGAATTCTTCTGTCCCTCAAACATCCCCTATGATGAATGGCATCTCGGCTCACTCAGAGAGAAATATCTCGGCTGGATTACTACAGAGGATGACTTCAAGGGTGACGAAAAGATGTCTGCCGATGAAATCTACTCAATGCTCACAGAAAGAGCTCACGCTCTTCATGAGGAAAGAGAAGAAAAG